>JAPOYX010000051.1 GCA_026706345.1 Gemmatimonadota bacterium
CACTCTTTTCTATCGGGAATATATAGAGCGTGGACCGGTTTTCAAAGCGCCGCGGACGGATGAACCCGTCCGGCGCGTACCGCTGGTATTGACTGAACGGCCCGATAGAGGAGTCAGGAAATTGGAAGGTCCACGGAATCTGAAGGCGCGGGAGTTCAAGTCGCTCTGCACGCTCGTCAACACCGTTTTCCGCGGCGATGGCGTGGGACGCATGGAGGAGCAGTATCCGTTGCTCTTCGCGCCGGAGAACTACGACCATCTACTCGTCATGGTCGACGACGGCGTCGTGGTCTCCCACGTGGGTGCGTTGACGCGGGACATCTCCGTGCTCGGTTGCCGGATGCCCACCATGAGCATCGGCGCGGTGGCGACCTACGAATCGCACCGGGGACAGGGCCTGGCGACCCGGCTGATGGAAGCGGCGATCAGGAAGGCCGTCGAACAGGACGCCGTGCTCATGCCCATATCAGGAGGCAGGGGGCTTTACACGCGCTTGGGCGCCAGGAGGATTGGGCAATACGTGCTCTATACCGTCCCCCGCGACCTCCTGCCCGGGTGCGAAGTGGATATCCGCCGCGCGGAAGCGGAGGACCTGCTCGAAATGACGCGGCTGTATGCGGAAGAGCCCAGCCGATACGTGCGTTCAACAAACGATCTCCGGATGGCGGTCGACGTCGAATGGATCTGCGACCGCGACGGGGAAACCGTGGTGATTCGCGACGGCGGGCGCCCGGTGGCCTACGCGGGAATCCAGAAGCGCCGGCCCGACCGGGAAGGCGAAGCGAGCAGGGCCAGGCTGTGTGAGATAGCCGGTTCCCGGTTCGCGCTGGTGCGCGCGTTGCCGGATTTCTACGAACGCTTCGAAGTGGACTGCATCGAGATCGTCACCACGTCATCCGACCGCGAACTAGCCTCCCTGCTCCGGCCCCACGGCGTGACCGCGGCGCCCCAGGGATTCACGGGCACGGTCCTCGTCCTGCAACCGGAGCGGCTGCTGCGAGCATTCGATGAATACATCGCGGACGTGCTCGGCGCGGGTACATTGACATGGGAGGTTTCAGCGGATTCGGCGGTATTTCGGTGCGGCGGAAAGGATCATGCCGTGGCATCGAGCGACCTTGGCGCTCTCGTCTTCGGCGTGGTGCCACCCGACGAGGATCCGTTCGAGACATTTCCCGCAGGGTTGCTCCGGACCGCGGTGGAGAATGTATTCCCCGTCCAATTGCCCTGGTACGGCTTCAATTTCGTCTGACGGGTCCGGCGCTCATACTACGGCATTGAGGCGTCGGGCCACAGTCGCTCACCGCCTCGTCTCATCCAAACAGCCAGACGGCCGTCACTCCAGCACCTTCATCCTCAGGTGGGAAGGCGCGTTCCGGGAGAAGTACACCCGGTGCGTCGCCGCCTGGTAGTCCTCCTCCTTCGCGTCGTAGATACTCGGTACCCAAGTCTGCGGATTGCGGTCCACCATGGGGAACCAGGAGCTTTGCACCTGGACCATCATGCGGTGCCCCGCCCTGAACGTGTGGGCAACGTCCTGCATGTCGAAGACGACGTTCGTGACACTGCCCGGCCGCATGGGCTCGGGATAGGTGAAACTGTTCCGATACCGCGCCCGCATGACCTCGCCCCGCACCATGAGCTGGAACCCGCCCATCTTCACGTTCATGGGGTTCGCGCCCGCGTAGCTCGCCGTATCGGGATACACGTCGATCAGCTTGATGATGAAATCCGCGTCCTCCCCCGTCGTGGAAACGTACAGGTTGGCGAACAGGTCGCCCGCCACGGTGACGACCTCTTGCAGCACATCCGACTCGAAGACGAGCACGTCCGGGCGGGACGCGGCAAACCGCTGGTCCTGGATGAGGTACCGGTCGTCCCGGTTGATGACGACCTGGGAAGTGTGGGGCACGGGTTTCTCCGGATCGCTCACGTACTCGGCGTAGTCGTCCACCCCCGCCGGACGATCGAAAGACAGTCCGCCGCCGGGCGCCAGGTAGAGGTACGCTTCACGCGCTTCCCGGGGCGGCCAGCGGTCGAAGGCGTGCCACCGGTTCGAACCCGTGACGAAGATGCTGGCTTCCGGCAACTCCGGATCGGGGCCATCCTTCAGGTAGTGGTTGAAGAAGGGCAGTTCGATGGCTTCCCGGTAATGCTCCGCCGTGGGTTGATCGAAATAGATGTCCTGGTACCGCTGGCCGCTGCCCCGCGCCCATCCGCCGTGCCACCAAGGACCCATTACGAGATGGTTCACGATGCCCGGATTGTGGTCTTCCACCGCGGCGTAGGTCTTCAGCGGACCGTACAGGTCCTGGGCGTCGAAGAACCCGCCCACCACGAGCACCGCGGGTTTCACGTCCCTCAGGTGGGGCAGCGGCGTGCGGGCCTGCCAGAATTCGTCGTAGTCGGGATGCTCCATCATGGCGTTCCAGATCTTGTTCTCTCCGTGCAAGTATTTCTCGTTGATGTTCGACAGGGGCCCGAGATCGAGATACCACCGGTAGCCGTCCGGCGTGCCGTAGTCGCGGAAGCCCGTGGCCCGCTGTGTCGTGGGCGCGGGGCGCGGCTGGCCGTAGAAGGACAGGAAACTGAAGCTGGCCTGCAGCTGGAACGCGCCGTTATGGTGGCGGTCGTCGCCGATCCACCAGTCGGTCACCGGCGCCTGGGGCGACACGATCTTCACGGCGGGATGGGCGCCGATCAGGACGTGGGTGGCGTAGAAACCCGGCGCCGAAATGCCCCATACGCCCACGCGGCCGTTATGGCCCGGCACGTTTTCCAGCAGCCAGGAGACCGTATCGTAGGTATCGGTGCTCTCGTCGATGTCGGCGTCCGAGGCCTTGTCCGGGTTGTGGGGACGCACGGCCTCGAATTCCCCTTCCGACATCATCCGGCCGCGCACGTCCTGGTAGACGATGATGTAACCGTCACGGGCGAACAGCATGGACGGACCGATGCGCGTCTTGTACGCCGCCCCGTAAGGCGCCACGCTGTAGGGCGTGCGCTGCAGCAGGATGGGATAGGTCCGCGAATCGTCCTTCGGCACGTATATGGAGGTGAACAGCCTGGCCCCATCGCGCATGGGGACGTAGCGCTCCATCTTCTCGTAGTTCTGGACGATGTACCGCGCGTCGGCGTTGGCCTGGCCGAACACGGGACCGGGCAGGAAGAACAGGACCAGCACGCCGACGAAGAAGACGGGACAGGGTACGGGTTTCATAGAAGGTCTCCTGCGGGATTCATGAATTCGGTTTCAACGGGGACTTGCCGCGTTCGATTGTTAATCGCGCACGCGGTCTGATCAAATTCCGCGCATGCGATCTATTCGGCAGTCACGCGTACGGTTCGAACTGGATATTTCGAACTGGATACGAGCAATATGGATGTTTACCGCGGGAAGATCAAGAACGGCCCTTGGCCGTCAGCCGCTCGTAGGCGTCCACGACCTCGATGAAGGCGTCGTGATCACCGCCATGGTCCGGGTGGTGGACCTGGGCCAGTTCCCGGTACCGCCGCTTGATGTCCTGGAGCGTGGCGTAAGGCGGCAGGCCGAGGAGGGAGAGCAGTCCCGGATCGTAGGCATCGGCCATGGACAGGCCGTGTTCCTTGAAGTACTGGAAGTAGACGCGGTAGAAGAAGGCCTCGTAGACTTTCTTGATCTCGTCGTGGTCCATATTCACCAGCCGGTTCAGGGGATACGCGACCCGGTCGTCGTTCACGGACCGCGTGGAGAAGAAGGCGTCCCATACCAGCGTCTGGTGGTCCTCCCGCGGACGGGTCCTGAACCGGATGCGGCACTCGGTCTGCTTGAGTTGACGCAGTTTGCGTTTCAGCTGGGGAATGGTCATGGCGGGATCCGGTGATGGACGCTGTGACGGACTCGGTGATGGACGCGATGTTGGTCGCGGCGACGGATAGAGTGTTAGACGCGATAACAGACGCGTATCGGACACGCTGTTGGACTTGTCGCGGCCAACCAGCCGACTCGGGCTAATTCAACATGGACGGCAGGCTTTCCATCGATTCCGCCCGGGGCAGGGGATGGTCCCAGGGCCATGCCACTTCCTGCCGCAGATACCAGGCCGCCTGGATGGGCTTCATGCCGGCGGATGCCGCGCCGCGCAACTCGTCAAAGCCCCCGTCCCCTACGAAGTACGCGTCGGACGGACGGATATTCATGCGAGCACAGGCGAGATCGTAGATCTTTCTGTCCGGTTTCATCATCCAGACTTCGCAGGAAAAGACCACATCATCCACGTGACCCCGAAGCGGGCAGGACTTCCACGCCACCGCTTCATTGGGCATAGCGTTGCTGATGATCCCGATGCCGAGTCCAAGGGACCTGACCCTTTCCAGCATCTCGAACACCCCGGGGTCGACTTCCGACAGAACGCGTTTCTTCCACTGTTCGTACTCCCGGGCGATTTCGCCGAGTTCCCGGTCCGAGACCGGCGAGCCGACTTCGTCCCGCATGTGCAGGAACTTGACGAGACAGTCCGAAAACCCGCCGGTCATCACACGCTCGCCGAAGTCCACCCACCACTGCGCCACCCGGTCCCGCGTGGTGCGCAGTTTCACGTAATTCGGGGATCTCGACCGGAAGGCGCTACGTGTCTTTTCGGTGATCAGCGTTTCGAACAAATCGAAGAAAACGGTCTTCATCGCGCCCCGTTATCAGGTGATCCCGAATTCCTGGATGGACTGGATGGCGGACATGTCGTGCACGCCGCTGTCGTCGAGGGACACGTTGGACTGCAGTTCCAGGACGGCGCCCCGGTGCAGCGCCTCGATCGTGGCGCAACCCGCCGTGGCCATGCCCGACTTGAGCATCTGCATGACGATGGGCAGCTTGTCGTAGACCGACCCCGCGTGGGGCACCTGTCCGACGATGCCTTCCTCGAAGAAGGTGCTGGCGATCTGCGCGTACCGCCGGTTGTTGAAGGCCTTCCGGCTGCCTTCCATCCAGTATTCCTTGACGAGGTCTCCGGCGGCGTTGCGGACCAGTTCGCCGTGGCTCTCGGTGAACCGCGCCAGGAGATTGCCCATCATGAGCGTATCGGCCCCAAGCGAAAGGGCGACGAGCATGTCCGCGGAACCCTGGATGCTGCCGTCCGCCACGAGAGGAAGGTAGTCGCCCGTGGTCCGCATCCACGCGTCGCGGGCCGCGGAGACTTCCCGGATGGAGGTGGCCTGTCCGCGGCCGGTGGCCTTCACCATCTGCGTCGTGCAGCCCGACGCGATGCCCATGCCGATCTTGACGGCGTCCGCGCCGCAGCCGGCCAGATAGTCGAAGCCTTCCCGCGTCACCACGTTGCCCGCGATCACCGGGATGTCGTAGTGGGACTTGATCCATTTCAGGGTCTCGCCCTGGTATTCGGTGTGGCCGTCCGAGGCGTCGATGACGATCACGTCGGCCTGGTGCTCGATCAGCGCCTCCACCCGTTCCCGATCCTCGGGATGGGTCGATACGGCGGCGCCGACCACCAGGCGCTTCTGGGCGTCTTCCGTGGAATGGGGATGTCGGATATGCTTGTCGAGGTCCCGCTTGAACACCACCGAAACCAGCGTCCCTTCGGAAGAAACCATGGGCAGAAATCCGCGCCCGTACTCGATCATCCGCGTGTTGGCCGTCTTCAGGTCGTCCTCCTCGGCGCCGGTCTGCACGTCGGTCTTCATGCGGTCGCCCACCCGCATGTCGTGATCGTACCGCTCATCGAAGTCCTTGTCCGTGATCACGCCCACCAGCTTGCCATGGAAGACGCCGGTATCCGTCACCGGGAAGGTGTGGTAGCCGGTATCGTTCATGATGCCGATCACCTCGCCGATGGACTGCTCCGGCGACAGCGTGACGATATCGGTCTGAAACCCGGCCTTGAACCGCTTCACCGCGTCGATCTTGCCGCACTGTTCCTCGGTGGTCTGGCTCACGGCGAAAACGCCCATGCCGCCCAGTTGGGCCATGGCGATGGCCATCTCCACGCTGGTGACCGCCTGCATGGCCGCGCTGAGAAAGGGCGTGCGCAGCGCCAGGTAGCCGTCCCCCTGCCGGCAGAGGCGCGTCTCCAGGGACACGAGCTGGGCATTCGCGTCGGCCTGCGTAAGGCGTGGCAACAAGCGGTATTCCTTTAAACTGTGAGAAACGGTAGAGGCTATGTGAGCCATGTATGCCCTCCGTGGGAACCCGGCCGGGGATCCATTTCCCCATCGGTTTCCCGTTACGGTTATCCGGGGTTGTGCTGATCCAGTTCCGCGTTAATCGGCGAGTCGGTAATTAACTCGTTCGACGACTCCGCATTCGAGTCAATCGACGCGTCCAACTTCGAGTCTATCAATATACATCATTCCACCGATTTTGCCTTGACATAATACAGTAAAGGATATATTAGTCAAATTAATAATTTTAATATGCGCTATTAAGTGAATTAATAAATGAATCTGTCCTACGATCAAGCCGTCGCCTTCCACGCCGTAGCCCGCCACGGAAGCTTTTCTCTCGCGGCGAAAGCCCTCTTCCGGTCCCAGTCCGCCGTGAGCATCCAGGTGGCCAAGCTCGAAGGTGAAATCGGCCAACCGCTCTTTCACCGGACGACCCGCCATCTCGCGCTCACCGAGGCCGGAAAGGTGCTGCTCAAGTACGTGAGCGAGATGGAAGGACTGATGAAGGAGGCCGTGCAGGAACTGGAAGACCTGGACCGCCTCGAGGCCGGCCGCCTCGTGCTCTGCACGTCCGACACCACGGGTTGCTACCGTCTGCCGGCCATACTCAAGTCCTTCCAGGAACGCTATCCCGGCATTGACATCGTCGTGAAGAACGCCACGTCTTTGCGGACTATCCAGGCCGTGGTCGACGGTGAGGTGGATCTCGGCGTGGTCACGCTGGCCTATCTGCCCAGAGAGATCGAGACGATCCCGCTGTTTTCCCGCCAGGACGTGCTGATCACGCCGCCGGGCCATCCCCTGGCGGACCGACGGACGGTGCACCTCAAGGACATGGAGCAGTATCCGCTGATCCTGCTCGACCAGCACTGCGCCTCCCGGCGGCTCATCGACGATCTGTGCGGGCAATCCCGGGTGCAGCTCGACGTCGCCATGGAGCTGAGTTCGATCGAGGTGATCAAGCACTTCGTGCGCATCGAGGCGGGCCTGTCCATCGTCCCCTCCGTCGCCATCCAGGAAGAGCTGGAGAACGGCACGCTCGCGCAGGTCGCGATCGGGGACTTCCGTAACCGGTCCCGCCAGAAAATGGGCGCGGTCTACCTGAAGGGGCGGTATCTGTCGCGGGCGGCCCGCAGTTTTCTGGAGGCCCTGCAGGGGTATTTCAGGCCGGGCAGGAAGATCGCGGCGGGACGCGGTAAGCCGGTTAGCTGATCGGACTTTCTGAAGTGGCGCTATACGGCGTTGCAAGCAGGCGGCAAACGGGAACAGATCTTGCACTCAGACGTATACTTGTAAAGGTTTAATTGTCCCCGGGAGATCGGAGCGCACGCCAGGAGGTGTATCGTGAAACGACGTAACCTGTCCCTCTTTGTAATGTCGGCCGTGATGCTGTCTTTCGTCCTGGTCTCAGTGGCAGGCTGCGCAGCACGCAGGCCCGCGCTCGTGGAATCCAAAGACCTGGTCGCAGTATCCGTCATGCCGGCCGGCCCCAAGAACTGGTTGTACACGGTCGAGACGAAAAACGCCGAGTACCTGACGAGCGTGGAATTCATCTCTCCGGACCTGGAGGGGTTCAAGGTGCTCGCGCTGCCCGAGGAGATCAAAATCACCCAGCAGACGACACCCGATGGCATCAAAGTAAACCTGTGGGGAAGCATCTATGGCGATCGGTACACCCAGTTCCGCAGCCTGCGGCTAATTCTGGCCAGCGACATGCCCAGGAGTCGAGGTGAGATAAACATCCGGGTAACCGATTTTCGTGGAAACACCACGACGATCGAATCCATTGCGGGGCCAGTCGCCGCCAGGATAGGCACGCCCCGATACGCCTGGCAACGCGCCTGGCGATCTTACGAAATTATGCCCCAGCATTTCGGCCGGTTTCCGGACAACCTGGTTGGAATCTCGTTTATCGGGAACTGACCTCGCAATTGGTGCCTGGAATCTATCGGTAGGATTGGCAAACGCGGATTAACGCTGACGTTTTTTCTTCCATTCCTTAGGACCTGCACCTCGTCCCAAAATGACTCCAGCGGCCGCGGAAGGTGAACCGAACGGGTAGTCTTGTCCGAATTCCAAAAAAGTACCCGTATCTTCCAGAACCCCCTTCTTTTGAAGGTCGCGTCTGATGTCCAATAGGTGACTGGGCATTGTCTGTACAGTTTCCTTAACGGCTTGAGATCCCGCCAGCACAGTGAACCCGCTTGATCCCTCAAAACCTCTCGCTTCGACGCCTTTCCCGTTAAGGTGCAGGATGCTGGTGATTTTACCTGGTTTGCCCGATTTTTCGAAGAAATGAATACCAATCACCGGCAGGCATAACAGCATGTCGCGTAAGTAAGATTCGGCATCGGCCCGGTCAGCCCAATCGAGGGTGGGAACCTTAGGTACCGCGACACCTTCCAACTCGCAACGTTTGGCTTCTTCTGCCAAGGGCTACCAACCGTGCCTCCAAATAACGGATGTTCGCTTTATCGAGGAATTGGTCCTTGCTTAAAAACACAACGCAGTGGGTCCAGAAATCCTTGTTGTTATTGTGGTGATTTAGTTGTGACTTAAGGTTGTCACTCTCACCGATGTAAACTCTGGGCAGGTATCCTTCCGGTATGTATTCCCAGAGTATGTAAACGCCAGAGGTTTCAAGTACATCCAACTCTCGAACTTCCTCGTAGTTCGCTCGTGGGAATACAATCCCCTGTCCTGTCCATAGGGGTTTTGTGATGAAACACAACCCTTCAGGATCACCGGTAGGGAAGAATATACGTAGCGAGAATGCCGTCTTTTTTGACATTGATGTGTTATCCTTCGTATGATAGAGCGAATTATCAGGTCGAATGTATACTGACAATGGACGTTGGCAGGAAATTAGAAACTAGTATCAGCCCGCCTCCAGTACGCTGACCCCCGGCAGTACCTTGCCCTCCAGCAGTTCCAACGAAGCGCCCCCGCCCGTGGATACGTGGCTCATGCGGCCGGCAAGCCCGAAGGTGTTGACGGCCGCCGCGGTATCGCCACCGCCGATGATGGTGACCGCGCCGAGATCGGTGGCGTCCGCAATGGCGTGGGCGATCGCCTGCGTTCCCCCCGCGAAGGCTACCAATTCGAAGACCCCCATGGGGCCGTTCCAAAGTATCGTACCTGCTTCGGAGATGGCTTCGGCGAATTGACGCCGGGTTTCCGGACCGATATCTAGGCCCATGGATCCGTCGGGGATCTGGTCGACGTACAGCGCAGCCGCTCTGGAGTCAATAGACTCGGCAACAACATGATCCACAGGGAGTAATACCGGTTTACCCAGGCCGGCGGCTTGGTCCAGGATATCCGCCGCGAAATCCATTCGATCTTCCTCCACTTGGCTGTTTCCTACTGCCTTGCCGCGACTGGCGAGGAAGGTATACGCCATGCCCCCGCCGATAATCAGCGCGTCGGCGATCTCGATAAACCGGTGCGTCGCACCGATCTTGTCCGACACCTTGGCCCCGCCGAGCATAACGACTAACTTCCCCTTCGGGCTTTCAATCGCACCCGAGAGATAGTCCAGCTCCTTCTGCATGAGCAAACCGGCCGCGCGCTCGCGCAGCAGTCGCGCCACGCCCTCGGTGGACGCGTGGGCACGGTGGGCTGTTCCAAAGGCGTCGTTTACGTAGACGTCTCCCAGGGTGGCGAGTTCGCGTGCGAGTTCCGGATCGTTCCGGGTCTCCCCGTCATTGAACCGGACGTTTTCCAGCATGAGGCATTCGCCATCCTTCAGCGTTTCCGCCGCACGTCGCGCGGCGGGGCCGATCGTCTCCCGCACGTAGCCGACTGGTTGGCCCAGAAGTTTGGAAAGCCGGTCCGCCACAGGCCTTACGCGCAAGTCTTCAGTGACTCGCTTCGGCCGGCCCAGATGGGTCATCAGGATGGCCCTGCCACCGTGGTCGAGGATATGCCGGAGCGTGGGCAAAGAGGCGCGGATGCGTGTATCGTCGGTGAGGTTGCCCGCTTCGCCGAGCGGCACGTTGTAGTCCACGCGCACTAGTACGCGACGGCCGCTTAGTTCAAGGTCTGTAAGGGAGCGGACATTCATGAGGCTGACCCGGCCATTTTATCGACGCAGCGGCGCATTTTCTACTTTACTTTGTTGATCGCGCAGGTTATATACAGGGTTTCAACCGGAATTTGGTACAAGTGCGAATAACGGACTATCCTCTCTTTTTCCTCCTTCAAGAAACCGTGTCTGTTATTGCGAATCAACGGTATTCCAGTACTCCGGTTTGAATTGAGAAACTGGAAATCGCGTTCCCGTATTCGATTTTCGCAACCGAAAGGATGCGAATGAGGGGCGATCCTTATATGAAAAAACCCCGGGGTCTCTACGATCCGGCTTATGAGCACGACGCGTGCGGCGTGGGTGTCGTGGCGAATCTGAATGGCGAGAAATCGTACGCCATCATACGTAACGCCATCCGGGTGCTGGTCAACCTGGAGCATCGCGGCGCCTGCGGGTGCGATCCCCATACGGGTGACGGCGCGGGCCTGCTGTTCCAGCTTCCCCATGACTTCTTCAAGCGGCAGTGCGGGCTCTCCGGCATTTCGTTGCCGGAAGCGGGGCAGTACGCCGTGGGCATGGTGTTCCTGCCCCGAGGCGCCGAACACCGCCGCTGGTGCGAGCGGGCGATCGAGAAGACCGTCTGGGAGGAAGACCAGGTGTTCCTGGGGTGGCGCGACGTGCCGGTGGATTTTTCCCAGGCCGGGGAACTGGCGACCCAGGTTTCCCCGCTGATCCGGCAGTTCTTCATCGGAAGCGGCGACCAGGTGTCCGATCAGGATCGTTTCGAGCGCAAGCTGTACGTCATCCGCAAGGTCATCGAAAACGCCGTCGACGCGAAGCTTCCCGAGGACAACCGCGACGACTTCTATATCGCCAGCCTGTCGAGCAAGACCATCGTCTACAAGGGACTGCTTCGAGCGGACCAGCTGGACTCCTTCTACCGCGACCTGTCCGACGAGTCCATCGTCACGTCCCTGGCCCTGGTGCATTCCAGGTACAGCACCAACACGCTGGGATCGTGGCGCCTCGCTCATCCCTACCGGTTGCTCTGCCACAACGGCGAAATCAACACGATCCGCGGGAACCAGAACTGGATGCGCGCCCGGGAGGCGCTCTTCGCTTCCCCGCTCTTCGGCGACGACATGGCCAAGCTGAGCCCGATCATTCGCGAAGGTGCCAGCGATACGGCGGGATTCGACAACGCGCTGGAACTGCTGGTCTCCACGGGGCGGTCGCTGCCCCACGCCCTCATGATGATGATCCCGGAAGCCTGGGAGAACCACGAGTCCATGTCGGATGAGAAGAAGGCCTTCTACGAATACCACGCCTGTCTCATGGAACCGTGGGACGGCCCCGCCCTTATCGCGGCGTGCGACGGGGACCGCATCTGCACGACCTTGGACCGCAACGGTCTTCGGCCCTTCCGGTACGTGGTGACGAAGGATGATTTCGTCGTCGGCGCGTCGGAAGCCGGCGTGCTGGAGATCCCGCCCGAGCGAATCCTCACGCGGGGCCGGCTGCAGCCCGGACGCCTGTTCCTGATCGACACGATCCGGGGCCGCATCGTCACCGACCAGGAGATCAAGCACGAGATCAGTTCGCGAAAGCCCTACCGCGCCTGGCTGGACGAGCACATGGCGAATTTGGACGACCTGCCGGAGCCGGACGACGTGCCCGCGCTCGACCTGGCGACGCTGGAAGAACGGCAGCGGGCCTTCGGATATACCAGCGAGGAATTGAAGATTCTCATCGGCCCCATGGCGGCCAACGGGTATGAACCCGTGGGGTCCATGGGCAACGACGCGCCGATTGCCGTCCTGTCCAACAAGCCGCAGCTCCTGTTCCACTACTTCAAGCAGTTGTTCGCCCAGGTCACCAATCCCCCCCTGGACGCCATCCGCGAAGAGCTGGTCACGTCCGTGGATACCTCGATCGGGTCCGAGCAGGATCTCTTCGCCGAAACGGCCGATCATTGCCGGCAACTCCGGATCCCCCGCCCCGTACTGTCCAACGGGGAACTCGCCCGCATCCGGGCGCTCGACCTTCCCGGGCTGAAATCGGAGACGCTACCGGCCGTGTTTCGGCGGACTGCGGGAACGGGTGGGTCAGCGGAAACGGCCGGGTCAGCCGGAACAGCCGGGTCAGCGGGAAAGGACGGTTTCGCGACTGCGTCGACCGGCGCCCTCGAGGACGCCGTGGACGAACTCTGCCGCGAGGCGGGAAGGGCCATCCGGGAACGGGGAGCGACGCTGCTCATCCTGTCGGACCGGAAAGTCGGACCGGACTGGATCCAGATACCGAGCCTGATCGCCACCGCCGCCGTGCATCATTATCTCATACGGGAAGGACTGCGGACCAGCGCGGCCATCGTCGTGGAATCGGGCGAGCCGCGGGAGGTCATGCACTTCTGCCTGCTCATAGGTTACGGGGCCAACGCGATCAATCCCTACCTGACCCTCGAAACGGTGGAATGGATGAGCATAGACGGCCTGATTGATCCGCCGGTCAGCCCGGCCGATGCGGACAAGGCGCGGGAGAACCTGCTCAATGCCCTGTGCAAAGGCGTCCTGAAGACCATGTCCAAGATGGGCATCTCCACCATCAAGTCCTACCACGGCGCCCAGATCTTCGAGGCCATCGGGCTGAAGCAGTCGGTCATCGACAAATACTTCACGTGGACCGCGTCCCGCATAGAGGGCATCGGGCTGCCCGAGATCGAAGCGGAGTACCGCCAGCATCATCACCACGGCTATCCCGAGCGTCCCGTGGCGAACGGCCATACCCTGGACGTGGGGGGCTACTACCAGTGGCGGAGCGACGGCGAGCACCATCTCTTCAACCCCCACACCATCGCGCTCCTGCAGGCCGCGAGCCGCACGGGTGACTACGAGCTCTTCCGGCAGTACACGGACCAGATCGACGACCAGACGCGTCTGCTGGGCACGCTGCGCGGCCTGTTCGACTACAAGCAGGTGCAACCGCCCGTGCCCATCGAGGAAGTGGAGCCGGCCTCGGAGATCGTCAAACGCTTCTCCACCGGCGCCATGTCCTACGGCTCCATCAGCAAGGAGGCCCACGAGACCCTGGCCATCGCCATGAACCGCATCGGCGGCCGGAGCAACTCGGGCGAAGGGGGCGAAGACCCGGACCGCTACTACCCGGACGACAACGGCGACTGGCGAAACAGCGCCATCAAGCAGGTGGCCTCGGGCCGGTTCGGGGTGACGAGCAACTACCTGGTCAACGCGACGGACCTGCAGATCAAGATGGCCCAGGGCGCCAAGCCAGGAGAAGGCGGACAGCTTCCCGGTCATAAGGTCTTTGAAGAGATCGCGCGCGTGCGGAAGTCGACCCCCGGCGTGGGGCTCATCTCGCCGCCGCCCCATCACGACATCTACTCGATCGAGGACCTGGCGCAGCTGATCCACGACCTGAAGAGCGCCAACGACCGGGCCCGCATCCACGTCAAGCTGGTGGCGGAAGTCGGCGTGGGCACCGTCGCGGCCGGCGTGTCCAAGGGCAAGGCCGACGTGGTCCTCATCAGCGGATACGACGGCGGCACAGGCGCTTCGCCGGAGTCGTCCATGAAGCACGCGGGCGTGCCCTGGGAACTGGGCGTCGCCGAGACGCAGCAGGTGCTGGTCCAGAACGACCTTCGGGGCCGCATCGTGGTGCAGACCGACGGCCAACTCAAGACGGGCCGCGACGTGGTCATCGCCTGCATGCTGGGCGCCGAGGAGTTCGGCTTCGCCACGGCCGCCCTGGTGGTCAGCGGCTGCATCATGCTCCGCAAGTGCCACCTGAACACCTGCTCCGTGGGCGTGGCCACGCAGGATGAGGAGCTCCGCAAGCGCTTCACGGGCCAGCCCGAGCATGTCATCAACTTCATGATGTTCATCGCCGAGCAGATGCGGGAGCAGATGGCGCAACTGGGCTTCCGGACGGTGAACGAGATGGTGGGACGTACCGACTGCCTCGACACGCGCAAGGCCATCGACCACTGGAAGGCGAAGGGCCTGGACTTCACCCGGATGCTCGCGCCCGTCGAGGCGCCCGACCGCGTAGCCCGCTACTGCTGCCAGAGCCAGGACCATGGTCTGGAAAAGAAGCTCGACCAGCGGCTCATCGAATTATCGACAGAGGCCCTGGAGGATCGCCAGCCGGTCGTGCTGCGGCATGCGATCCACAACATCGACCGCACGACGGGCGCCATGCTCAGCGCAGAGGTATCGCGCAGGCACGGCGAGGAAGGCCTGCCGGAAAACACGATCCTGGCCAGGCTGCACGGGTCGGCCGGCCAGAGCTTCGGCGCCTTCTTGGCGCCGGGCATCACCTTCCTCCTGGAAGGCGAATCCAACGACTACACGGGCAAGGGACTGTCCGGCGGCATCATGGCCATTTACCCGCCCGAGAACGCGGGTTTCGTGCCCACCGAGAACGTGATCATCGGCAACGTGGCTCTTTACGGCGCCACCGGTGGACAGGCTTACTTCCGCGGCCGGGCCGGGGAACGGTTCGCCGTGCGGAACAGCGGCGCCCGGACCGTGATTGAAGGCGTCGGAGACCACGGCTGCGAGTACATGACCGGCGGACGCGTGGTGGTCATCGGCCCGGTTGGACGCAACTTCGCCGCGGGCATGAGCGGCGGCGTCGCCTACGTACTCGACGAGAAGGGCGTCTTCCCCGGACTGTGCAACCCGGAGATGGTGGACCTGGAGCCGCTGATCGAGGAGGAGGACGTCGCGGAGGTGCGGGAACTGATCGAAGCCCACGTGCGCCTGACCGGCAGCGACCGGGGCGAGGAGGTGCTGGACCGCTGGTCCGAACTCCAGGACGCCTTCGTCAAGGTCATGCCCGTGGACTATCGCCGCGCACTCCAGGAAATAGCGGAACGGGCGGCCGAGGAAGCCAAGACCAATGGCCATCCCGCCGAGGCGGTGCCCGAAGCGGTACCCGTGGGCGTGAACGGCGGCAAGGGATAGCGCGCGGACGGCGCGGAGATTCGCTGCCGCGGAGATTCGCTGCCGCGATCTGGACGGAAATTCGGATTTATGGGTAAAACAACCGGCTTCATGGAGTACGAGCGGGGGACGGCAGGTTACCGGGATCCGCTGGAACGCATCGGCGACTGGGAGGAATTCGTCCTGCCCATGGCGGAGGACGCGCTTCGTGAGCAGGGCGCCCGCTGCATGGACTGCGGCATCCCCTTCTGCCACACGGGCGTTCCGATGGGCAAGGGACCTGGCGCGTCGGGATGCCCCCTGAACAACCTCATCCCCGACTGGAACGACCTGGTCTACCGGAACCACTGGAAGGAAGCCCTCCAGCAGTTGCACAAGACCAACAACTTCCCCGAGTTCACCGGACGGATCTGCCCCGCGCCCTGCGAGGGGTCCTGCGTCCTGGGCATCAACAGCAACCCGGTCACCATCAAGAACATCGAGTGCGCCATCGTGGACCGCGGCTTCGAGGAAGGCTGGATCCAGCCCGAGCCGCCCCCGCAGCGGACCGGCAAGAAGGTCGCCGTCATCGGATCCGGGCCCGCCGGCCTGGCCTGCGCCGCCCAGCTCAACCGCGCCGGCCACAATGTGACGGTCTACGAACGGGCCGACCGCCCCGGCGGACTGCTCATGTACGGCATCCCGAACATGAAGCTCGACAAGGAGAAGGTCGTCAAGCGCCGCCTCGACCAGATGACGGCCGAAGGGGTCGAGTTCGTGACGGGGGTGGAGATCGGCAAGGACATCCCCGCCGCTGACCTGAGGAACGAAAACGACGCCGTGGTGATCTGCACCGGCGCCACAAAGCCCAACGACTTCGTGCGCAACGCGCCGGGCCGCCAGCTGGACGGCGTCCATTTCGCCATGGACTTCCTCCACGCCAACACCAGGAGCCTGCTCGATTCGAGACACGAGGACGGCAATTACATCTCGGCGAAGGACAAGCACGTGATCGTATTGGGCGGCGGCGATACGGGGACCGACTGCGTGGGCACGGCCCTCCGCCACGGCTGCAGGACGATGAACCAGTTCGACGTGATCCCCAAACCGCCTCCCGAACGCGCACCGGGCAACCCCTGGCCCCAGTGGCCCGTAGTCTACAAGCTCGACTACGGCCAGGAAGAAGGCAAGGCCCTCTTCGGCGACGACCCCCGGCGCTACGATACCAGCACCGTGGAATTCATCGACGACGGGCAGGGACGGGTCAAGGCCCTCCGCACCGTCGACCTCGACTGGTCGGTCCCCAGCAACGGGGCGCCCTTCAGCCCCAAGAAGGGCACGGAACAGGAATGGCCCGCCGACCTCGTCCTCCTGGCAATGGGGTTTTCGGGTCCTGAGGATCCGGTGATCGAGCAGCTCGACGTCGAGCGCGACGCCCGGTCCAACGCCCGGGCCGAATACGGGAAATACGCTACGAGCGTGGAGAACGTCTTCGCGGCCGGCGACGCCCGTCGCGGCCAGAGCCTGGTAGTCTGGGCGATCCACGAGGGCCGGGGCGCCGCCCGGGAAGTGGACCGCTACCTCATGGGGAGCACGGACCTGCCGTAGGCTGCGCCGCTGTAGGGCCGCGGGCGAAGATACTCGCTCCAGTTGACGATGCTCACGAGAATTTCACACCTGCTTTAGATTTCCACATCCCCCGTTTTCAGACTCACGCGCAACTTTCCTTGCAACTTCGATGCCACTTCATCGGAGTTTTTCTCCATTACGACAATTAAAATACGATGTTTGCAAGGCAATCTCTGACTAATGACTACAGAAACGGTTGACATCCATAGCAGGTTGATTTCGTGGGAGGTTGAAATTGGCCAGGAAATCCTGGATGAACGTAGTCATGAAAGCCGCCTTGATAACGGGCGGTGTTGCCTTGTATGTATTCGTGGAGACCGGCACAAGGGATCAACTGTCGAGAATGGAAGACAAGATTGACCGGGTGGAGATCAGGATGGAAGAGAGGATAGACCGGGTAGAGACCAAGCTGTCAGCCAGAATAGACCGGGTAGAGACCAAAATCGATGAGATAATTGGATATCTCAAGTACAGATTCGAAGCAGGACCGGAAGATAGTGCACCGTCTGGTATGAAGGAGTAATGCCCGTACCGATGCTACGCCGACTTCCTCGACCTCTCCTGCAGATCGTAGAGCGATGCGATCTCGTCTTCGTACCGCGGAATGGGAAAATCCGTCATGGTGAAGCGGGCCTGTGACGCCCGTTCGCCGCGGACCAGCCGGCTGTGCGTCTCGACCTTGTCCGACATGACCCCGCAATGGATCGGGAAGGCGTCGGCCGCGCGATAGCTGAGGATGAGCGTCTTCCGCGGCCGGTCCGACGAATTGATGGCCGAAGCGTGGGGCGTCATGGCGCTCATGAAGATCGCCGTGCCCCCGGTGCCTTCCAGTAGCACCGCCTCGGAATCATCCACGTCCTCGGTGACCTTGCCCCGGAAGAACCCTTCCGTGCTGTGGCTCATCAGCGCTTCCGTGTGGCGCCGCGGAATGACCTTCAGGCAGCCGTTCTCCTCGGAGGTGTCGTCGAGGTAGAAGAGGATGGACACCGAATCCCGGTTGGTCAGGGGGTAGTAGGACAGATCCTGGTGCCACTCCACGATGGACCCGATGTTCTGCGGCTTCATGTTGATCTTGCTGTAGTGGAAGAGCAGGTTCGGACCGAACAGTTGCTCGACGCAGTCCAGCAGGGTGGTGGATTCCGAGAAATCGCGGAAGGGTTGGTAGTAAGTGCAAGGTTCGTAGATACGCCGTACCAGTGTGCCGTCCGGTTCCTGGTTCGGCTCCATCTCCATGCGCGCGCTGTCGTGGTTAGCCTTCGTATTTCCTGCTGAAATCCGGTCTATTTCCGCCTTCAGGGCCGCCAGGTTGTCCCCGGAAATGAAATCCGAGTAGACGACGTAGCCCTCGCGGTTGTAGTGATCGATCTGGGCCGGGGTGAACATGCGGGCCTCCGGGGGCGCTTCGTGGCTTTTTTCCGATCAGTTATAGTGATGAAGTTAGGAGGACGGGGGAAGTGAGTCAAGATCCAATGATTTCGTACAACCCCTCGATGGTCGGGCCGGTTCGCCCTCACCCTGTGGCGGTTCAAGGCACCAGCCATCCCGGCACCGGGGTGCCCGCGATACGGCGCATCATCTGCCGCCGCGGGATGGCCACGGCCGCGCGGGGGCGCCGCTCCCCGGTCACCGTCGCATCGATCTCCTTGGCGGCCCGCAGGCCCGACTCGAAGGCGCCCTGCATCCAACCCCGAGACCCCGAGGCGTGCTCGCCGGCGAAGTGAATGGGGCCCTCGGGCGATGCCAGTTCAGGGTGCTCCGAGAACGGAGGATTGGATTGGGCGAAGGCCGCCCCGATCCAGGGCTGATCCTCCCACGCGAAGTGCGTTCCGTGTTCCGCAACCTCGCGCGAGCCGGGGAACAGGCCTTCAAAGCGATCAATGAAGCCGGGCACGATGGCGCCGCGACCCATCGCCGCGACCCCGCGCGCCATATCTCCGAACATGTAGGACATCAGAATGCCCCGAGGCCCCGCCTGGTTCCAGGTGGGATGCCAGATCTCCTGGTACCCCGCCAAAAACGACAACCCCCATCCGTTCAAGCCGTCGCCCTCCCAGATTCGTTGCGCATACTGGACGTAAACCCGGGTGACGTCCTGGTAGGAGAGGGCTTCGAAGGCCGCTTGCTTCGCTTCCGAGAGGACGGGGTCGAATTCGATCTTGTCGATGACGGGGAGGGGGACCGTGCAGATGAGGTGGCTGCCCCTCAGTTCCTGCGCGGCGGGTCCGTAGGTGGCCACCACCCCGTCCTCGTCCCGGACCACTTTCGTCACCGGCGAGCCGGTCCGCACCCGGTCTCCGAGCGCTGCGGCGAAGGCATTCGGCAAGGCATCGGTCCCGGCCGGAATCTTGAGCCACGTGTCCCGCCCGCGGAGGAACGCGTCCGGTGTCTGCCGTTGGCGGCCCCCCTCATTGGTAACGACGAGGTACTCACCGTCCTGCGTATAGAAGGGAGAGGTCACGATGCCGAAGTGGTCGATGTAACCGAGCGTCAGATCATGGCTGGGCGGGATGCGGGCCGGGCCGGTTTCGGCGATGAGCCCGCTGTCGAAGGGCTCGCGAAGGGTCTGTGCCCGGCCTCCGGGCGCATTTCTTGCTTCCACGACCCGGACATCGTGCCCAGCCCGGACCAACTCGTATGCGGCGACCAGCCCGGACAGACCGGCGCCCACCACGATCACGTCGACCCGATCTTCAAGTGGCGGTGGCGGCGGCTCGGGTGGTGGCGGCTCGGGCGGCGGCGGCTCGGGCGGGTCACTGACGTCCGGACCCATGGCGTTGTCCGAGCAGCCGGAGCCCAGGAACAGAGAGACCAGGGCGGCGCTACCGCGGGCGAGAAAGTTACGGCGGCTGAGCGCTGTCTTTTTCTTGTTGGCGGTCATAGGTATTCGGTCTCCGGCTGGCGTAAGTTCATGATGGGTGATCGACCGGCGGCGGACGGAAGATATGTCGTCCGCACGGCACAGTTCGGTCCGATCGTGCGTTGGCGCCTGGCGAGATTTTGGGCATCATCAACGCCAATGCGCTTTGCCTGCTGACTATAGATCTTACTGATTTGCTTCATTTCGTCAATGTTAACCTAATTCGCGTCAGGGATGAGTCTTGCCACCAACGCATCTTTCCATTTCAATATAGGGCAAGGGGGTCTCGACAAAACGATGCCCATGCCATATGTATCAAATGCCCGTATGTACGCCGTGAGCCCCGAAGCCGAGACGGCCTGGAAGGATCTCATCGCCCACGTAGCCGAGGATGCCGGCACGGCGTTCGATTACGTCACCTACCCGGCACCGCGGCCGCTCGAGAATCTCTGGCGCCGTGGAGACATCGGTTGCGTGCAGATGTGCGGATACCCGATCGCGCTCGACCTCGCCGACGTAGTGCCCCTGGCATCGCCCATTCCCGCCGCGTCCTGGGCCGGAGGCAAAGCGCTCTCCCGGACCGACCTGATCGTGCGTGACGATGCGCCTTATCGCACGCTGTCCGACACTTTCGGCGGCACCGTGGGCTGGACCGTCGCCCACTCACAGTCGGGCTTCAATGCATTGCGCTATCATCTTCTGTCCTATCGCAGCGAGGACCGCCCGCGCCTCTATCGCCGCTCCGTCGGCAATCTCGTCACGGCACGGCGGATCCTCGATAGCGTGGCGGCCGGGAGTATCGACATCGGGCCGCTGGACGCTTACTGGCACATGCTTGTCGGGAAGTATTTGCCCCAACTGACGGAGAAAGTCCGCATACTTGAATCGACCGAGACCGTACCGATGCCGGCATTCGTCACCGTCCCGGCGACGCCCCGGCACACGATCGATCGTTTGCGGGAGGCTTTCGCGGCGGCCCATACGCGGCCCTGGTTCGCCCCGTTCAGAGCATCGCTCCTGATCGAGGGATTTTCGAAGGCGACACGCGAGACTTTTCATCGTACTTTAGCATGGGCGCAGGCCGCCGAGGCCGCGGGTTACATGGAACCCGGGTAACGCCGGCGAGCGCCGGCCGCCGCATAAGCCCGGCCACCGACAGCCAGCGTGCTCTCTGCCGGTGATCTGCCGCGATAAACCGGCCGTCGGCAGTATGCGTAGGCCGACCGGCGACGGCCCGCGTAAAGCCGCCGACCGAAGGCCACGTAAACCGGCCGCCAATCAACCACGAGCAACCCACTATGAACTATCCATTCGATCTCGGAAGCTGGTCCCGGAAGGTCACGACGAAATCAGAGGCTGCCCAGCGCTGGTTCGACCGGGGGCTGAACTGGACGTTCGGCTTCAATCACGAAGAAGCGGTTGCCTGCTTCAGGCGCGCGGCGGACGCGGACCCTGCATGCGCGATGGCCTGGTGGGGGATCGCCTATGCGAACGGGCCCCACTACAACAGGGCGTGGATCAGATACACGGAAGCCGAGATCGCCCGGACCCTGCCGATTTGCCATGACGCGGTGACGACCGCGGTATCGCCCGCAAGAGATGGCACGCCGGCCGAACAGGCGCTCATCGAGGCACTGGTGAAACGATACCGGAACGGCGACGAGCGCGACACCGGGGTGCTGAACGCCTGGCACCGGGACTTCGCCGACGCGATGCGCGACACCTACCAGGCACATGAGGATGATCCCGACATTGCCGCCTTCTATTTCGACGCGGCGCTAAACTGCACGCCCCGTCAGCTCTGGGATCTACAGAGCGGGCAACCCAACCCGCGCGGTCACACGGCCGAGGTGTTGCCGGTAATGGAATCCTGGATGGAGCGGATCGCGCGTGGCGGGCCCGTCCATCCCGGCATCTGCCACCTGTACATCCATATGCTGGAAATGTCGCCCATGCCCGAGCGCGGGCTCAACGCGGCCGACCTGTTGCGCGGGCTGCTGCCCGACGCCGGCCACCTGGAGCACATGTCGGCGCACATCTACGTCCTATGCGGCGACTGGGCGCAGTCGGTCGTCCAAAGCGAACGCGCGGTCACGGCCGACGACAAGTACCTCGCCTATGCCGGCGACCAGAACTTCTACACCACCATGTGGTGTCACGATCTCCATCTCTACATGTACGCGGCCATGTTTCTCGGTCAGTTCGGCAAAGCCACCCGTGCCGCCGGCCGGATCCGCGCGATGGCCACGCCCGGGCTGATCGCCGGTAGCGCGCCCTTCATGGCCTCCATCCTGGATGGCTACTCCGCCATGAGCATCCACGTCCAGGTTCGCTTCGGCCGCTGGCACGACCTGATCGCATCGCCCGAACCGGAGGAGCGATCTCTTCGTCCGATCGAAACCGCCATGCACGCCTACGGGCGGGGCGTGGCGCATGCGGCCCTCGGCCATATCGAAGAGGCCGAAGCCGCCCGCGAGGCGTTCGACCGGTCCGCTGCCGCCATTCCCGAGGACGCGATCTTTCTCAGCAACACGGTGCGCGACATGCTCCGCATCGGCGCGGCCATGCTCGAAGGGGAACTCGAATACCGCAAAGGGAACTACGACCGGGCGTTCGCCAGCCTGCGCCTCGCCGTCTCGCGGGACGACGCGCTCAACTACACCGAACCCTGGGCGTGGATGCATCCTCCGCGCCACGCCCTCGGCGCCCTGCTCGCCGAGCAGGGCATGTTCGATGAAGCCGAAGCCGTGTATCGCGCCGATCTCGGCTACGACGGAAGCCTGCCGCGCTGCTGCCGGCATCCGGACAACGTGTGGGCGCTCCAGGGCCTGGTTGAATGTGTCGAACACGCGGGGGATGCCAACGAACTTCGACTCCTGCGACAGCGGCTGGAATTCGCGAAAGCCCGCGCCGACGTTTCCATCGAAACTTCCTGCTTCTGCCGGTAGGCGCCGGCACGTCTCCGCCTTTCGGACGTTATGGACCGATAATTTCGCAAAGTCCTTCTACGATCCGATCCAATTCGTCGGCGGTGGCATAGCCCAACCCGCTGCCGATTCTGTGTGTTGAAAGGGTTCGAACCTGGCCGATCTTAACCCAGGATCGTTTCGGAAGATCTGCCGAATCAAGCGGAAGGGTCAGCGGGAAACCGGAGTGTAATCGCATTTTTGGATTTCATAATGGTAATCTCCCTTAGTATGACGATGTATCATACCCGCAGGTTTTCAAGTGCTGGACTTTTACACGAAAATAGTGTACACTATATTCGTGTTATGCAATGCTGTGCAAGGAGGCAACCATGAAGAACATCACATTCAGTGCGGATGAGAATCTGATTGAAGCCGCGCGTCGACAAGCTGTATCGGAACAAACGACATTAAACCAGAAATTTCGACTATGGTTGGAGAGCTATGTTTGTCGCGAACAGCGGGCCGCGGAAGCCATGCGCGTCATTCGTGAGTTACAAGGCAGCATAACCACCGGCGGTCGCAGGTTTACCCGGGATGAAATGAATGAACGCTGATTACTTTCTGGATACAAATGTCTTCGTTTACATGTTCGACGAAACAGATGACTCCAAGCGTACAAGCGCGGAAAACCTGGTCCGGCAAGCGCTGGAAGACCGTATTGGCTGCATAAGCTACCAGGTTGTCCAGGAAACGTTGAATGTGCTGTCGAGTAAGCTGAATGCGGCGCCACATCAGGTCCGTCGTGTTCTAGATCATGTGTTGTTACCTCTTTGGCGGGTAAATCCAAGCGAAAGTCTTTACCACCGTGGTCTTGATCTTCAAAGTCGTTACGGTTACGGTTTCTACGACAGCCTGATCGTCGCGGCGGCACTGGAATCCGGCTGCGAGATTCTGTACACTGAAGATCTCCAGCCATGTCAGCAGATAGACGATCTGACGATACAGAACCCATTCGAAGACTGAACATTTCACCTGGACCCACAACTTTGGACGTTGGCCATGCGCATCTGGGACCTTCCCCCCGAAATCCTATGCCGACAGCACCTCCTGGGTGAGCACCGGGAACTGCACGGACTGTGGAACGTCATTACGCTGGGGAAAACAGGTTACCGGGAGCATCCGGAGACAAAACGTTGGATCGGTCGGCTGGCGGCGTTGTACGGCAGGCACGAGGCTTTAGTCGCGGAGATGCATCGGCGGGGTTATCGGCACAAGACTCCGCTCGACTTGCGACTCGCAACCGGAAGCCAGGTACAGGAGTTGCTGGTAGGCGCACTGGATGAGCAGTACAGGCTGCTGTGCGAGAAGCCCTGCGGCTGTCCACTGACTCCCGGGACTGAATACGGCAAACCCTGGACAGGAAGGGTGGCATGATGGATTTCGTGTGGATCGCCATTGCGCTGGGTGACATCGCGTGGCTCGCCGTGGCGTTCGCGCTGGGCCTGCTGTCCAGGGCCATAGGACTGCCGCCCCTGGTGGGATTCCTCGCCGCCGGCTTCGTGCTCAACCTGTTCGGTATCGCCAGCGGGGAAATGCTCCAGAAGCTGGCGGACCTCGGGATTACGCTGCTGCTGTTCGTCGTCGGCCTCAAACTCAACTTGCGGACCTTCGCGCGGCCGCAGGTCTGGGCCGTCACCGGCCTGCATATGGCGCTGATCGTTCCGGTCCTGGGAACGGTCCTCCTCGTCCTCGCCTTTCTGAATGTTCCCGCGTTTTCCGGTAATGGAATCTATCAATTTTTGCTGATCGCCTTTGCGCTGAGTTTTTCAAGCACGGTCTTCGTCGTGAAGGTCCTGGAGGACAAGGGGGAGACTGCCGCGCTGCATGGCCGCATCGCGGTCGGGATTCTCATCGTGCAGGACCTGGCCGCCGTCGCTTTCATTGCCATCTCGGTGGGCACGTGGCCGTCGTTCTGGGCGTTGCTGCTTCTGCTCCTCATACCGGCGCGTCCGTTGCTGCTTTTCGTCCTGCGGAAAGTCGGCCATGGCGAGCTCCTGGTTCTTTGCGGACTACTCCTCGCCCTGGGCGGTTCGGAAGTTTTCGAGCTGGTCGGACTGAAGGGCGGCTTAGGCGCGCTCGCCCTGGGCGCGCTGATCGCCAACAGTGCGAAGGCCAACGAAATGGCAAAGACCATGCTCGGGTTCAAGGACCTGTTCCTGGTGGCCTTCTTTCTGTCCATCGGGCTCTCCGGACCGCTGACGCTGGATGCGGTGCTGATCGGCGCGGCCATCACGCCGCTTGTATTCCTGAAGTCGGCGCTGTTCTTCGGACTGTTGACCGCGTTCAAGCTGCGTGCCCGCACCTCGTTGCTCGCGACGCTGAACCTGACCAACTTCAGCGAGTTCGGACTCATCGTAGCGGCCATCAGCGTGGCCAATGGCTGGATCGACGGCCTCTGGCTGATCGTCATCGCGATCGCCCTGACGCTGTCCTGCGCCATCTCGGCGGGTCTCAACGTCGCCGCCCATCAGATCTACGCCCGGCACAGGGCGGTGTGGGACCGGCTTCAAAAGGCCGAGCGTCTTGCCGATGACCAGCCGCTCGATATAGGTGGCGCGACGATCGCCATCATCGGCATGGGCCGTGTCGGCGCCGGGGCCTATGACAATATGCATCAGATGTTCGGCGGTACCGTCGTCGGCGTGGAAGTCGATCCGGAAAGGGTGGAACGGCAGCAGTCAAACGGCCGCCACGTACTGCTGGGTGACGCCAGCGACGCGGACTTCTGGGACCGGGTTCAGGCCGCCCACACCCTCGAACTGGTGATGTTGTCCCTGCCGAACCTGGCCTCCAACCTCGCCGTCCTCGACCAGCTCAAGGCCTCCTCGTTCTACGGCCGGGTCGCCGCGGCAGCCCGGTTCCCCGATGAGGTCGAGCTGCTCAAAAAGGCAGGCGCGTCGGTCGTATTCAATATCTACGCCGAGGCCGGATCGGGATTCGCGGCACACGTGGCGGAAGAGACGCCGAAGGCGGATGAGTAACCGCGCCGATGCCCTCGAAGGCGGATGAGTAACCGCGCCGACGCCCTCGAAGGCGGACGAGTAGCGCACAGACGCCCTCGAAGGCGGGCACGTAATAGAGATCGAGCGGATTGCGCCGATCTGTTTCCAACCATGAAGCTCCAGTTTGAAAACAGTTGATATTACATACAAATGCGCTAACTTACGTCGATCTGTATCGTGCATCCTCGCCAGGTCGGCTCAGCGATGGTTACATTGCCTGTCAAAAAGCCGGGTCCAGTTCACATCCAGCGCCTGAATTCATCCGCGTGGTGGAACGCATGATCCGTGTGGAACGCATGATCCGTGTGGAACGCATGATCCGTGTGGAACGCATGATCCACTTGAAATAGGTCCCTACGTCCAGTCAAAACCGCTAAGGGTATTCTCATATGCTTTTCCACCATCAATCCAGCGGCCAAACGGTTTCATCCTCCTCTGCCGGGACTACGCGGCCCGCCAAAAGGCACGCAAAGAAGACTATCCGGCGGAATCCGATCCACGTCCTCTGCTTTCTCGCGCTTTTCGCGGTGGCCTCCTGCGGTCAGGACGGCCCCACCCGGTCGACTGGACCCGCCAAAGTAGTCGTGAGTCCGAATACGGTTACGCTGACGGCGATCGGCCAGTCCGTGCAGCTCGACGCGCAGGTGCAGGACGAGGACGGAGCGACCCTGTCGGGACACACCGTAGTCTGGGCGAGCCGGAGTCCTTCCGTGGCATCCGTAAGCAGCGGAGGGCTCGTCACCGCGCTCAGCAACGGGACGGCGGATATCACGGCCACCGCGGGACAGAGCCAGGGAAAGTCAACGATTACCGTTTCCCAGTCGGCGTGGACGATAGTCATCGAGCCCTCTTCGGCTGTGCTGACGGAGGCCGACGAGACCGCAGGCCTGAAGGCCTCGGTGCTGGACGAAAACGGCAAGCTGGTCGATGGCGCGGCGGTGAAATGGACCATCAGCGACGAGACGGTGGCGACCGTAGGCGACGACGGCACGGTTACGGCCGTGCGAAGCGGCAGCGCAGTCGTTACGGCTACCTCCGGCGACGTTTCGGCCAGGGTGACGGTAACGGTATTTATCGATGTCAGCGATCGCGCTACGCTGACCAATTTCTACCACGCGTTGGACGGTGCGAACTGGAATGAGAGCGAGAACTGGCTGAGTGAAGAACCCCTGACCGAATGGCACGGCGTAACGACCGACGCCAACGGAAGGGTGATCCGGCTGGAACTGCGATCGAACAACCTGTCGGGCAGGTTGCCCGGGAACCTCGTCCATCTTGCCCTGCTGAGGGAATTGGATCTGGCGGGCAACCAGGTATCCGGCGCCATCCCCGTCAATCTTACCCAGTTGGACGAACTGAGGATCCTCGATCTGGGCGCCAACGAGATGTCGGGAACCGTGCCTGATGAACTTGCTTCGCTTCCCAACCTGGAAGTATTGAATCTCGCAAACAACGAGTTGTCGGAATCGATTCCCACAGTACTGGGGCAGATGACCAGCCTCGAGCGACTGGACCTGGGCGGCAATGATCTGACCGGTACGATTCCGGCGGAATTGGGCCAACTCGCCAATCTCGAGATCCTGAATCTGCACAGAAACGAACTTGCCGGATCGATACCCGCCGAGCTGGGGCAGTTGTCTAATCTGGAACTCGTGCACCTGGACAGGAACAAGCTGACCGGTTCCATCCCGCCGGAACTGGGCAACCTGGCCAACCTGGAGGATTTGCTTCTGTGGGGGAACCAGTTGTCGGGGACGATTCCGGTCGAATTGAGTCAACTGACCAATCTGCATCGTATGGATCTCGATGAGAACCAGTTATCCGGACCGATACCCGCCGAACTGGGGCAGCTCCAGAACCTCGAGATACTTTACCTCAACTCCAACAAACTCTCCGGCGAGATCCCGGCGGCGCTGGGTGAGCTTCCCAAGCTGCGTCTGCTTATCATCCGTGGGAACCAGCTATCCGGACCGGTGCCGCCTGAGCTGGGTCAACTGAGCAATCTCGAGTTTCTCTACCTCTATGACAACGAACTGTCCGGACCCATTCCATCCGAACTGGGACGACTTCAGGACCTGGAAGGGCTGGCGCTACACGGCAACGAGCTGTCCGGGCCCGTTCCGTCCGAGTTGGGACAACTCGACGATCTGGAACAATTGTACCTCAGTGACAATCAGCTCACCGGCTTGATACCCGATACGTTTTCGGGCCTTTCGGACGTCACCCACTTTTTCTTTCAAGAAAACGACGGTCTGTGCCTGCCGAGCACCCCGGCTTTGCTGAACTGGGTCGACGGTCTGGATGACTGGAATGGGTCGCGGTGCGACGAAGCCGGCTTCGCCGAGGGGTTGCTCATGGTGGGCAAAGGCGCCGACCGGCTGTACAAATTGAATCCGAATACGGGGGAGGCCAAACCGGTGGGAGAGGCCGTGCGATTCGACGTCGACGAGTACGAGCCCTACGGTCTGGCCGCGCATCACGGCACGTTGTACATGACGGGCGGATGGAACGCGGCCCTGTACACGCTGGATCCGGAAACGGGCGTGGCCACGCGGGTCGGCGACGCCGCGGAATTCGGGGTCGGTGAAAGCCAGCCCTTCGGTCTGGCGTCCCACGACGGAACGCTGTACATGTCGGGCGGGACGAATACCAGGCTCTACACGCTGGATACGGCAACGGGGGAAGCTACCCCGGTCGGCGACGCCGTGGAATTCGGGGCCGGTGTTAGCCAGCCCTTCGGCCTCGCATCCCACGAGGGCGATCTGTTCATGGTCGGCTACAACTCGGCCCGGCTATACGTATTGAATCCTGCCACCGGGACCGCGTCACCCGTTGGAAACGCGGCCGACTTCGGCGTCGGCGAAGATCTGCCGACGGGCCTGACTTCACACCGAGGCGTGTTGTACATGACCGGCGGGTGGACGGCGAAACTGTATACGCTGGATGCAGAGACAGGGATGGCATCGCCAGTCGGGAATGAAGATGAGGAAGTCAGTGAGTTCGACGTCGATGAAAACGCACCAACGGGGATGGCCTCGTTCATGCGGGAGTCGGTATCACCGCGGAGAGTCGTGCCGGTACTGAATTTGTACAAGGAGTGAGATTTAATGGCTTGGTGACTTGTCCATAAGAAAGGACTCGTGCGGTGAACGGTATTACCGTACACTAAGGTAAGAAATTCGTTCGGTACGCCACCAGAGCTTACGTCGGTTGCTGGAGGATTACCACTGATGCCCGCCACTGGAATCACTGTGAACATGACTCCCTCCCATCCGGGTGACTTCATTCGCTCGGAGATCCTTGAGGAATTGGATCTCAGCGTCACGAAAGCAGCCGAGATACTCGGCGTTCGACGAGCAACGCTTTCCGCACTGCTGAACAGCAACGCGGCACTATCGGCCGAGATGGCCCTTCGCATCGAGAAGGCCTTCGACGTGAACATGGACATGCTGTTGAGGATGCAGGCGTGGTACGACGCTGCCCGGATGCGCGCTCGCGCAGATGAGATTGACGTGCAACGCTACGAGCATCGCCTGATTTGAACAACCCAACCCACGACTCACCGAAGATCCCTTCCGAGAAGTGATTCTTCGAGGCGATTCTACACGGCACAACCTCTAGGTACCGTCCGGATCTGGCATGCTTCGCGTGTAGGCGCAACCTGGCCAACTCGAGCAACCCAGAAACGGGCCGTATTTGCCGTTCCTCAGTTTCAGCCATCCGTCGCATGCCGGGCACTTTTCGACCTGCTGCCCGCAGTGCTGGCAATGAAAACACGCCCCGGACTTTACGGGCAGCCCATTCCTACAGTAGGGACACGCGGGTTTTTTGTATTCACAATACGGCTGGTGTGAACAGACGTAGAAGGCGTTTCCCGCATTTGAGTTTGTTTGACGAGTGAGACGACCTGTCCTGCAATTCGGACACGCAGCACTCCCTTCCAACAGTCGGCCCAAAACCGAAACTTCATAGCCGTCACGCAGAAGTTCCGTGACGAACGACGAAGGCGAGTCGCCATCTGCCAGAAGCCAGACACCGTACCTGGCACGAGTCATAGCGACATAGAGTAGACGACGCTCCTCCGCAGCGATGCTGTCGGCACATCGAAACGTCGTTCCCAGGTCGATGCGCTCTGATTCGCCGAAGCGTTGGTGAAACTCGCCCATGATGGCGATGTCCGAACCGGTAAACCGATAAATTGCCTGCCAATCGTCACCAACCGCAAACAACTGTGCCGCTTCGGGTTGATCAACCAGCGCTTTAAGGAGTCGCGCCCTTCCCGGTGAGATGTCCTGGAACTCGTCTACGAGGATATAGCGGTAAGGAGACTGATAGCGTCCGCTTTCCACATAGTCTGAGGCTTTGTTGATCATGTCGTGAAAGTCGATCCGCCCCTCGTCGTCGAGGAATGCCTGATACCGCTCGAATATGGGAAGGAAGACAGAAATGAATGCCTTGACCCTTTGGGCATCGGGAGCTTTTTCGACCCGCCTGGTAAGTTCGGCGGCTGAAAGATGCGCTCCCTTGTAGTGTTGAATGAAGGTTCCGACTACCCGTGTAAACGGATCGATACGGCCCTGTTCTTCCAAAAGGGAAAACACGTCCTCCTGAGGTAAAGGGGAAAGCGAAACGCCGTGGGAAGCCAGTTTTTCTTCCAGGTTTGCAGTGAGTTTACCCGTCGCTTTCTCATGACTGAATGTTTCAATAAGTTCGGTTCCATGTTCAGCGTGCAGTCGCCGTTTCCAGTCTCTCTCCGCATGGTATTGCTTACGGTCTATGAACGGCGGCGTGTCTCCTGAAGCAGATATCGCGAAATGCTCAATGTACACTTCCGCGTCCGTAAGGTAGAAATCCGGTTGGTATTGCCGTTTTTCAGGCGTCGCCGTGTCGTGCTCATACGGTCTCTCGTATTCGTACGGTATCCCCGAGAGATAGAGAAAGTTGGCGATTTCGCATTCCTCGCAGCTCTTTACCAGGTCGCCTTTCATGGAACGGATTTCCTGTGACTGGACGTAATCCCAATATTCTCCCATGGTCTCAAAGTCGTGTTGACTTCGATAGGGCGCGAAGTGTTCCCTGAACCAACTGAGCATTGTATCTGAAAAACCGGGGTCGGCGGTCAAATCAGCTATTATGCCTCTCAAAATGTCAAACAGGGCCTTGTCATCCTCTGCCACACGTGAAAGGGTCGGGCTTCTACCCTCGACTTCTCCCGTGATGGATGTCCCCAGACTGTGGAACGTTCGAACCGATACGTCGCGTCCAACACGATCGCCGAGACAGGCTCGAACTCTTTCTTTCATTTCTTGCTGAGCGTCTCGTGCGAATGCCAGAAGGAGTATTTCGGATGGTTGCCTGTATTCCTTGTGGATCAGCCAGGCAGTCTTGGCCGCTGTGACGGCCGTCTTTCCACTGCCGGCGGCGGCGACAACCAGATTGCGGTCCTCGTCGACAACGACTGCTCTTCTTTGCTCGTCGGTGAGCGGATTCGTCCCGATCTGGTCGAAGAACGCCTTAGACCGGGCGAGCTCGTTCTTAACATAGGTCCTGTTGGCTTCCAACCTGCGTTTTTCGGGATCGGCCAGGAAAGTTCTTATATATCGAAATCCGCGGATTGCAGTACTGTCAGACAAACTGGCGGGCCAGTTGGCCGGGAATCCGGCAACCGCCTCTTTGGCTTCGCTTTCAATATCTGCGAAGAGGCTGCGAGACACATACCTGGCAGGGTCCGCGAGTTCCTTCAGGCGCTGGTGGCACGAACTGAGTTTGCCTTCGTGTGAGGAGAGCATCGTTCGCCACCAGTCAATCCATGCGCGCTCAATTGCATCGGCAAACTCGAATGCCGGACGACGAGACAACCCGGAAATCGTTACGTGTGCTGCGGGAAAGTGGATTCGTATGCTGGTCCAGATCCATCCGTTCATCAATTCGGTTTTTTCGATTCTTTGAAAGGAGACCTTCGTGGAACTGAACCTGTACCTTAGTGTCAGATCGTCCATCGAGACTATTGCGCCTTTTGCGTCTCTCGGACAAAGGATCGCAAACACGAACGCGGCAAGTCCCCTACGACCTACCTTTTGGTAAACACTACGGGCAGGATTGGAACCGTTCATCTCTGGTTTCACCCTCTACATTGAGTACTTTTTAAGGTGCCTGCCTATCTGGCCGGATCTGACCAGACGTTCCCGACACGCACAGGTACACTATGCATGGACAATCTCGACAGAATGAATACCGCCTGATACGACAAAACCCCGACGGCAGGGTCGTCGAGGTCCGGTGTTGTGCGCAACGGCAAGTATGTGCTTACTCCGTTAACTCCTCGGGTTGGATTCGAACCAACAACCTAGTGGTTAACAGCCACCCGCTCTGCCATTGAGCTACCGAGGAATACGCCGTTCGTGTAACGCCAGGAATGGCGCTTGCAACAGCAACGGAATATAGAACGCCGCCGCCGTTGTGTCAAGTTGATTGTAGCGTGCGAGGCGTGCCCGGCGCACACTATAGCGCTCTCCGGTCACGATGAACGGCAGGATGCCATCCTCACGCCTAGCCCGCCGCATCCAAACCGCTTCCGGTTTCCTCGACCACGAGATCCACCACGGCGCGCAGGGCTTCCTCCTCCGAATCCCCTTCGAGGCGGCGCAGGCGGTAGTGGTCGATCTGCCGGTCCGACCCGGTGCCGTACCGGATGAGGTCCAGGATGTGACGCAGTGCGTCCTCACAATCCAGGGCCCGCGCGTCGTCTGACAGTTTTTCGACCAGGGCTTCGGCGTACTCGTCGATATCCAGCCGGCCCGATCCCTCCGTGTCGCCCAGGAAGGCCACCACGCCGTACCGCTGGGCGAGCCAGCAGTTCTCCTTGATCAGTTCCGTCGGCGGCTCCGGTGGAAGCTGCCCTTCCATGTCCAGACGAAGCAGGTGCCGCACGAGGCATGCGTAAAGCGCGACCACGCCCATGGCGTCGTCCACGGTCTGGCAGATGTCGCAGATGCGCAGCTCCAGCGTGGGGAAGGACCGGGAGGGCCGGATATCCCACCAGAGCTCGCTGCTGTCCTGGATGAACTCCATCCTCTGGTAATCTTCGACCAGCTTCTCGAATTCGGCCCAGGAATGGAGCGGTCCGGGCAGCCCCGTGCGCGGCATGCTGCCGAAGAGGGTCAGGCGGTAGGACTTGAAGCCGGTCTCTCCGCCGCTGCTGAAGGGCGAGGATGCCGAAAGCGCGTGAAGCAGGGGCAGGTACCGGCGCATGGCCGTCATGACCCGCACCCGGCTGTCGCCGTCGCCGAAACCCGCGTGGATGTGCATGCCGCCCACAAGCAGTTCCCGCACGGCCTGCTGGTAGGTCATGGCGAACTGTTCGTAGCGGCGCCCGGCGGTGACGACCTGGCTGTGCCAGGCCGCGAAGGGATGGGTGGAGGCGGCCAGTACCGCCGCGCCATGTTGGGTGGCCGCGTCGATGACGAGTCGGCGTGTCTCGATCAGGGCCGCGTGAACGTCCGCCACGGACGAGCAGACCCGGGTGGTCGTTTCGATCTGGGACCGGAGGAACTCGGCCACGACCTTGTGGTCCCCCCGGTTTTCGTTACAATGCTCGAAGATGCGGGGATCGGGGTCGGGCAGCAGGTCGCGCGTTGCGGGGTCGACCAGGAAGAACTCTTCCTCGACGCCCAGCGTGATGGCGAGGGGATCTGCGGTGCTGTCTTGTGCCATGGTGCCTCCCGGTCTGGATTCGGGGAGATTTTACATGGCCGGAAAGACAGAGTCAACCTGTATTGAGCAGCGCGCTCCTGACCTCGTGCCAGCTTAACGCCCTGTCCGCGGGATCCTGCAGGCGCTCGACGGCCAGGTTGAGATCACCATAGTCGTCGAGATAACGCTGCAGCGCCTGGCGAACCAGGGCTGACCGGGTAATCTCGAGTTCCATGGCAACCGCATCCAGTGCTTTAAGGAGGCTGTCCGGAACCTTTGCGGTGATTTTGCTCATCGGCGGTACTTTAGGATTGAGGATGATTTGGACGACAGTTAATACAGTTGGTCTGAATCTCTCCGAGTTTCTCGAATTATCCACGAAAATTCCGACTTGATCGCACGCTCTATCAGGTTGACAATTCGTGACTTATGGACTAATTTGAATAAACCCACCGGTATGGGAGGTCGATTCATGATTGAGAAGAAAGTACGAAAACGACCCCTGGACGATAAATCCGCCACGACGGATGATCTTGCTTTCTGGATGAGTAAAACGCCGGAAGAACGGATCGCCGCGGTCGAACATCTCCGAAACCAGTTCTATGGACATAAAGGCAGACCCCGACTTCAGCGCGTTGCTCGCGTTGTTAAACGCTCATCACGTTGAGTACATGATCGTCGGTGGACATGCCCTGGCCTTTCACGGGGCACCTCGGTTCACCGGGGATCTAGATGTCTATTTCAAAGCGGATGCTGTGAACGCCGAGCGCATGGCTATAGTTATAGATGAATTCGGGTTTGGTGATCTGGGGTTGAACGCGGAGGATTTCCTAACAGCCGAATCGGTACTACAATTAGGAGTGCCTCCAGTACGACTGGATTTCTTAAACTCACTGACGGGCGTTTCGTGGAACGAAGCGTACATTGGGCGAGTGAGCGGTACATATGGGGATATCCAGGTTCATTACATCGGGCGCGACCAACTCATCAAGAACAAACGGGCAATAGGTCGACCGAGGGATCTGGCGGACCTGGAGATGCTTGAAGGGGCCTGAAGTGGTCCCATAGGCGTGGTGAAACGATCCAAAAAAGGACACACCCATGCGACCTGTACTCTTACTTCTGCTGGTTTCCTGTCTATTCACCGGCAAAGCGAACGCCCAGGTTTCTCTTGAAATCCAGGGGCATTCATCCTTTGCGTTGGAAGACCTGGGTTTTCTGGTGGACGGAACGGGATTCGGCGGACTCGTAGCAGTGGTCTATCCTGTCACGTCTTCGGATATGCTCGACTTGGTCGGCAAGGCCGGTTTCAATCACTATGGTACCCGCAAAGGAGAACTCCTCATCGAGGGCGATATCGTGATTGACATCGATTCGGCATATCAGGGTATTCCAATCTTCGGAGGCGTCCGGCTGTATTACGGCGAGTCCAGGTTTTTTTATATCGAAGGACTTCTGGGTGTGGAAATCAAAAGGCGGGAAGGCTTTGACAATTACGACCTGATGGTCAAAAGTTACTCTACAGATCCCCTTGCATCTTTCGGGGTCGGTATCAACGCCTGGCGGGATTTCACTCTTGTCGCATCCTTTGGCATGAGTAACGATCTGTGGAGGTATGTGAATTTAGGCGTTTCGTATCGTTTCGGGGGATGATCGATACAGGAGGGATGATCGATACAGGGAGATGATTGATCGCCAGTTTGGGGATCGATCACCAGATTTCACGGGGCAAATAAAAAACGCGGGACTCACATCGAGCCCCGCGTTTCTCTTTAAGGGATTAAGAAGCGGCGCGGACAACAGATGCTCCGGCACCTATAGCGCCGAAACCATCGGCGCTGACCCGTTCGTCTCTAGCCGCCCGCGCCTTTTCCTCCCTCAGTTCACCACCTCGTAATCCGCGTCGATGGCGCCGTCTTCCTTCTTCTTTTTCTGCGCCTGCGGATCTCCACCCGGCTGGGCGCCTGGAGGTGGTCCCTGCGGTCCGTCCTGCGGACCATCGGGACCGGCCGCGCCGCCCGCCTGCGCCGCCTGGGCGGCCGCCTGCTCGGCCTGGGCCTGCTGGTAGAGGACTTCCGCGAGTTTCTGGGAAGCCTGGGTCAGCTTCTCGGTAGCCGCCTTGATGGCCGCCGGGTCGCTGCCCTCCAGCGCCGTCTTCAACTCGGCCAGGGCCGCGTCGATGGCGCCTCTATCCTCGGCGGAGAGCTTGTCGCCGTGTTCCTCCAGCGACTTCTCCGTCGAGTACACGAGTTGGTCGGCCTGGTTTCGGGCTTCCACCTCTTCCTTCTTCTTCGAATCCTCGTCGGCGTGGGCCTCGGCGTCCTTGACCATCTTGTCGATCTCAGCCTCCGACAGGCCGCTGGATGCCTCGATGCGGATCTGCTGCTCCTTGCCGGTCCCCATGTCCTTGGCCGAGACATGGAGGATGCCGTTCGCGTCGATGTCGAAGGTCACCTCGATCTGCGGCACGCCCCGGTGCGCCGGCGGGATGCCGTCCAGGTAGAACTTGCCGAGCGTCCGGTTGTAGAGGGCCATGTCGCGCTCGCCCTGGAGCACGTGCACCTCCACCGACGGCTGGTTGTCCGCCGCGGTAGAGAAGACCTGGCTCTTCTTCGTGGGGATCGTCGTGTTCCGGTCGATGAGCCGCGTGAAGACGCCGCCCAGGGTCTCGATGCCCAGGGACAGCGGCGTGACGTCGAGCAGGAGCACGTCCTTCACGTCGCCGGACAGCACCGCGCCCTGGATCGCCGCGCCGATGGCCACGACTTCGTCCGGGTTCACGCCCCGGTTGGGCTCCTTGCCGAAGAGTTCCTTGACGATTTCCTGCACCTTGGGCATGCGTGTCGATCCGCCCACGAGCACCACCTCGTCGATGTCGGAAGCGGACAGTCCCGCGTCGGAGACCGCCTGCCGGCACGGCGCCACCACCCGCTGGATGAGCGGATCCACGAGCTGCTCGAGCTGGGCCCGCGTCATGGTGCGGTTCAGGTGCTTGGGACCGGAGGCGTCCGCCGTGATGAAGGGCAGGGCCACTTCCGTCTGTCCCGCGGTCGACAGCTCGCACTTGGCCTTCTCGGCCGCTTCCTTGAGCCGCTGCAGGGCCATGGCGTCGTTGCGGAGGTCGATGCCCGCCTCCTTCTTGAACTCGTCCGCCAGGAAGTCCACGACCGCATCGTCCAGGTCGTCGCCGCCCAGGTGGGTGTCGCCGTTGGTCGCCATGACCTCGAAGACGCCGTCGCCGATTTCGAGGATCGAAATGTCGAAGGTGCCGCCGCCGAGGTCGAATACGGCGATCTTCTCGTTGCTCTTCTTGTCGAGCCCGTAGGCCAGCGACGCGGCCGTCGGCTCGTTGATGATGCGCTTGACGTCCAGGCCCGCGATGCGGCCGGCGTCCTTGGTGGCCTGGCGCTGGCTGTCGTTGAAATAGGCCGGCACCGTGATCACGGCCTCGTCCACGGTCTCGCCCAGGTAGTCCTCAGCCGTCTGCTTCATCTTCTGCAGGACCGCCGCGGAGATCTCCGGGGGCGAGTACGACTTGTCCTCGATTTTTATGCTGACCTGGCCGTTCGATCCTTCCACCACGCTGTAGGGCATGCGGATGCGCTCGTCGGGCACCTCTTCGAAGCGGCGTCCCATGAACCGCTTGACGGAGTAGACCGTCGCGTCCGGATTGGTCACCGCCTGCCGCTTGGCCGTGGCGCCGACGAGCCGCTCGCCATCCTTCGAAAAGCCCACGACGGAGGACGTCGTCCGGCCGCCTTCCGCGTTCGGCACCACGGTCGGCTCGCCGCCCTCGACCACCGCCACACAGGAGTTGGTCGTGCCCAGGTCGATTCCAATGATCTTGCCCATGAGTTGTTGCTCCTGAGAATAACTGCCTTTGAATGAATATGAACTGAAAAGAACTGAAACTGAATAGACGGATCGTACTCGACCCATGTAAAAAGTCAAGCCCGGCCAGTCCGATGAACAGGCGGGCCGCGCATGACCAAGAAGAGGTCAAGTCCGACCAACCCGATAAAAGGCGGCCGCGCATGACCCGCAAAGAGATCAAGTCCGGCCGGCCCGCGTGAGAAACGGGACAAGCCCGCCCCTGCGTAGAGGCGAGCTCTGCCCGCTCCGGTGACGAGGGGGGCGGCGGCTTCGTCCCGGCCCGGTAAGGCGGGGACTCGTCCGCTCCCGGCCGCGGCCTCAGGCCACTGTGATCGGAATCTGCCTGGGCTGCGCGTCTTTCGACTTCCGCAGCGTGATCGTCATGACGCCGTCCTTGTACGTCGCGTCGATCGAATCGGTATCCACCGCGTCCGGCACCGGGAAAGCGTGCTCGAACTTGCCGGCGGCCTGCCGCTCCGCGTCGCCGTTGAGACCGAAGGGACTCTTGCGCTCGCCGCTCACGGTCAGCACGCCCTTCTCCAGGTTGATCGACACGTCCTCCGGAGCCACGCCCGGCAGGTCCACCGCGACCAGGAAGGCGTCCTCGGTTTCGTGCGTGTCCACGCGGGTCGACCAGCGGGCCGCGAAACCGGGCCGGAACGGGAAATGCTGGAACATGCCGTCCAGTTCGGTCTGCAGGTTACGCAGGTTCGGCAGCGGGAACATGGTTGTCGCTCTCATGATGCTCCTCCTTTGAAAGGTACACGGTAAAACACTTTGAAAACTCTTTGTCCTCTTTCGGAACCGAATGGCCTTCGCCGGCGTACATTAGTTAAGCAACACAGGCGATGCGACTGAACCGGCATCCTGAAGTATAAATATCGCAAAGAGCGTGCCAATTTGAAGAAATGCATCCGCTGAAATGTAGAAAAAGAAGCTAACCTGTTGAATTGAAGACGGTTAGAGCAAAAGTGAGGAAATGCGAGAAAAAACCGGGAAATTCGACTACATGAGTAAGACCACATGCGATATGCCAAATTGGCAGAATATGACAAAATGGCATATCACGGCTGCCAACAGGGTTGCCGACAGGATATACGCACGAAGGGCTGGCAGGGAGGTGATACCCTATGAAGCTGACCAAGAAGATCCAGGTTCGGGACGACCAGGCGTTGGACATCTACTTGAAGGAAATCGGGGATACGGAACTGCTTACCCCGGAAGACGAGGAGTCACTGGCCCGTCGCATCCGGGATGGTGACGAGAAAGCCCTGGAGACCATGGTCCACGCGAACTTGCGTTTCGTGGTGGCCGTGGCGAAGCAGTATCAGAACCAGGGACTGGCCCTTTCCGATCTGATCAGCGAAGGGAACATCGGCCTGATGAAGGCTGCCCGGCGTTTCGACGAGAAGAAGGGATTCAAATTCATCTCCTACGCCGTCTGGTGGATCCGGCAGGCCATTCTCCACGCCCTGGCCGAACAGGCCCGGTTGATCCGTCTCCCCGTCAACAAGATCGAGGAGTTGCGCCGGATCGAGCGATCCATCAAGAAAAAGGATATCGAACGCGCGAACGCCAAGACTGCTTCCGACGATGGAACCGACGAGGACGAGGAGGCCGGCGCGGATCTCGGCCGTCATCCCGCCATGCCGGAATGGGCGAGCACGCCGCTCTCGCTGGACGCGCCCGTCGGCGACCAGGACGCCTATACCCTGATGGACCGGCTCCGGGACCAGGACAGCAAGATGCCGGACGAGGAGCTGCAGGAAGAGCTGTTGCGGAATGAGGTAAGGCGTGCGGTTTCGACCTTGAGCGACCGCGAGAGCGAAGTGTTGAATCTCTACTTCGGCCTGGATTCGGACCGAACCTACACCCTCGAGGAAATCGGGCTGCGTTTCGGTCTGACGCGGGAACGGATCCGCCAGATCAAGCAGAAGGCCATCAACAAGCTGCGCCACACCCGCAAAGGCACGCGCCTGGCCGCCTATGCGGACTAAAATACGGGAGTGATCGTAAAAACGCTGCCGGTCGGCGAGGGACATGGCCGGCCGGTACAGAAAAGAACATAGCGGCCGTACGCGAAGAAATGGCGGCGTCGCGCGAACTCTTGAGCGGAATTGACCCAATCCGTCTGCCGTTGCCCCGGCGGGAGTTCACCGGCGTCGCTTTTTCTGTTTACTTGGGATAGCAGACCCCAGGACTATATCCTCTATACTAAGGTTCTATATCTGAGAATCAGATCGGTTGATCTGAACATCCAGATCAGAGTACCTTGATGACAAAGACTCAGCGGCGTTTATTGCATCTTCTGTTGTCCACTGGTTAGTTAAAGCGTAAGTTTTGCCATCTACTTCGAACAACTCACCTTTGTCAATAAAGAACCGTCTCGGTCTGTCTTTAGATATTGTTCGCAGCTCACGCCTGAACTCTACCGAACTGACATTTCTTTCGATTACGTGAAACGGGTTGGGTTTCACATTTTTTATCGAAGAAACCACCTCTTCAATTGGTTTTCCCTTTGAAATCACGTATCGTGTGACATGATGTATCATCTTACGACTGCTTAGGTTTGGCTGTTGATTTCCCTCCGTTGTAACCTCAAAACGTGCAGTATCCCTCGACCTCTTTCTAATCTCCCGCTCTTTCATTGTTTTCTCACGAATCCTCACCTGATATTCCTCTGCTTCCGGCAATGGAATGACTGTTTGAATATCGAGGAATGTTCCATCCTTGCTCGCATACGGATTCATACGTACGCAACGGATATCCAGGCCAAGGTTGTTTAGCCACATTACTGATGTATAAAGTTCCCTTGAGAATTCCGCAGAGGCAAGCACGATTCTCACATCCTGGGCGAACTCTTCTTCACGCTGATCTTCCCAACTCAGAAAATCCAACAAACCCTCTTCTGGATTAGACGCGTTGCCATTCTTGCGTAAGTAAGTTCCATATATTTCTACAAGCTTGTCGAAGGTCAGCGCCGAAATCATAGCTGCATACCTCAGAGCCTGAAGTTCCATGTATCCGCCATCAGTCGTGCGTTTGAGTTCGATCACAACCAAACTGGCATCTTTGTCGATACCCAACAGATCAATCCGGTTTCTATTGTCCTCCCAATCACTGAATTCCTCGGATACAATTAGAGTATCTGGAGAAATCGCACTGATCTGGGATTTAAGCATTTTCTGCAAATCTATTTCCTTAAGGTCCTGATCTTTGAATGTAGTCTCGTCAAGTTTCACGAGTTGTTTATCGTGTATTTTGTAAATTGGCATGGATACCTCACTCTACACGGGCCGGACAAACATGAAACAACACAGACTATTGCATATGGTCATCTCAACCATTCGGCTTTGCAGACTTGCTACTGTCTTCGGTAAGTACCCTCTACTTTGAGCAATCGAACTCTATCGTAGCTCGCGCTTGTCGAGTGACACATGAGAACATAACGGACTGCGTACTTGGGAGATAA
>JAPOYX010000052.1 GCA_026706345.1 Gemmatimonadota bacterium
CTCGCCCGAGCGCAACTCCGGGGGCTGGGGCCGTTTGTTCCGCTGGTATTCCCTGTCGCCCGAAGAACGGCTGGACCAACGCGCGACGCGCTCGCCGTGGTGGGCGCTACCGACAAAGAATACCTTGGATCGCGCAACCGCCATGCTGCCCAAGCTCTTGTCCGAACGGATGGACGTCATCGGCCTGGACTTTACCGTTCTCTACCCAACGCTGGGCTTACTGTTCCCACATATTGAAAACCCCGAAATGCGCCGGGCCGCCTGCCGAGCGCTCAATACTTTTCATGCGGAGTATTTCGGCGAGTATGCCAGCCGGATGACCCCGGCGGCCGCTATTCCCATGCACACGCCGCAGGAGGCCATTGAAGAGCTTGAGTTTGTGGTTCACGAGCTCGGTCTCAAGGCGGTGATGATGGCCGGGCATGTGCAGCGTCCCATTCCGGTAGTCGAACGTGCTGCCCCGGAGGTTGCCGAACACGCGTTCTGGCTGGATACGTTCTGTTTGGACAGCGCGTATGACTATGACCCGGTCTGGGCGCGCTGTGTCGAGCTGAAGCTCGCGCCGACCTTTCACTCGCCGGCCATGGGCTGGGGCAGCCGGACCTCCATCTCGAACTATATGTATAACCACATCGGACATTTTGCCGCCTCGGGCGAGGCGCTGTGTAAAGCCATGTTCATGAGCGGCGTCACGCGTCGGTTTCCGACGCTCAAGTTCGGCTTCCTGGAAAGCGGGGTTGGCTGGGCGTGCAACCTCTACGCCGATATGATCGGCCACTGGGAGAAGCGCAACGGCACCAAGATGGCCAACTACGATCCGGCCAATCTGAACTCCGAACAGTTGCTCGATCTGTATCAACGCTACGGCGGCAAATGGGCCGAGGAGTATCCCGGCCGCCTGATCGATGAAAAAAACCTGATGGGCGGTACCCGCGAAGACCCGAGCACGCTGGACGACTGGGCGCGCTGCGGGATTGAAAAAGCCGAAGACATCAAAGGTTTGTTTGTCCCCAATTTCTATTTCGGTTGTGAAGCCGATGATCCCATGAATGCCATCGCGTTTAATGCCGGGCTGAATCCGTTTGGTGCGCGCCTCAAGGCCATTTTCAGTTCGGACATCGGCCACTGGGACGTGCCCGACATGGAAGAAGTTCTGGAAGAGGCCCATGAGCTGGTCGAGCACGACGTGATCACCCCGGATGACTTTCGGGATTTTGTCTTCACCAACCCGACCACACTATGGACGGGGACCAATCCCGACTTTTTCAAAGGAACGGTGGTGGAGGGGGCCGTGGACAAGCTGCTGGCTCAAGAGGCTGCGTAACTGCGCGGGATAAAGAGGACAAGCATGGCCTACGATCTGTTGATCACAAACGGAACCGTTGTGGATGGCACGGGTGCGGCCCGCTATCGGGCCGATATTGGGGTGGCGCAGGGCCGGATCGCCGAAATTGCGCCAACCGGAACGCTCAATGAGAACGTCCCCCGCGTTATTGACGCATCCGATCTGATTGTCGCCCCCGGCTTTATTGACCCTCACACTCACTACGACGCCCAGGTCTGCTGGGATCCGCTGATCTCCTGTTCTTCGTGGAACGGGGTGACGAGTGTGGTGATGGGAAATTGCGGGGTGGGGCTTGCGCCGTGTCTGCCCGAGAAGCGTGAGGTGCTGGCCTGGGATCTGGTCAATGTGGAGGGGATGTCCTTTGAGGTGTTGTCACAGGGCGTGACCTGGGAGTGGGAGAGCCTGGCGGATTTCATGGCCGCCCCGTTCCGGACGGGGATGGGAATCAATCTCGGTTTTCTGGTTCCGCTGTCGCCGATTCGATCCTACGTCATCGGGGAAGCCGCCCAGGAACGGGCCGCAACGCCTGACGAGACCCGGCGGATTGCGGCCCTCCTGCGAGAAGGCGTACAGGCCGGGGCGCTCGGCTTTTCCACCACCGTGGCCACGCAACACGTGGGCTTCAAGGGTCGCCCTCTGGCGTGTCGTCTCGCCAGTCGGGACGAGCTGCGGGCGTATGCAAATGTGCTGCGCGACCTCGGGCAGGGCGCGATCGAGGTGAACCTGGGCGGCGCCGGATCGTCCATCCTGCCCTCGGGCAGTCCCGAGCTGATTGATTTCCTGCTGGCCGAAAGTCAGCGTCCGGTCACCTGGCTGTCGGTGCAAACGCGCAGCGACCAGCCAACCGCGCACCGCGAACTGCTGACCAATACCGATGGACTGAGTCAACGCGGAGGGATT
>JAPOYX010000053.1 GCA_026706345.1 Gemmatimonadota bacterium
GAAAAAACAACGACAACCGGAACTTACCCGAGATAAAAATGTACCCGAGATAATGCCTCTAATGTCTTGCACGAGATTAGAGGCATTCATTCGCCGCTCATGTTCATGAACGTGGCGGCAGCATCGATGTCATCCAGGATGCGCTCGGTCACCGCAAGTCGGATACCACCCGAGGTTACGCGCGCGCAACCGGCAGGATGTTCGCGTCGCTCGATCATCCGCTCTCAGGTTCGGCTCTGATCGCGTCCTGATCCGCAAACATGGCGCAAGCGCCGGGCGTGGCGGAGATCTTCCGCCGCGCCGGACCCGCGTACCGGCAGGCGCGGGACGGGTTGCTCGATGCGTGCCGCCGAAAGGTCATGGGTGCCATCGAGGCCTGCCGCACGGCAGTCCTCGGTGGCCACCTGTACCATTGTGACGGCTGCGGGCGGGAACATCCGCTCTACAACTCGTGCCAGAACCGGCACTGCCCGACCTGCCAGGGCAACGCGGCACGGAAATGGATGGAGGCGCGCGCCGCCGCCATCCTGCCCGTGCCGTACTTCCACGTGGTCTTCACCCTTCCGCCAGAGATCGCGCGGATCGGCCTCGCCAACCGCCGGCTCCTGGCCGGCATCCTGTTCCGGACAGCGCACGAGACATTGCGGACCATCGCCGCCGACCCGCGCCATGGCGGACGTCGCATCGGCGGAACCAGCGTCCTCCATACCTGGGACCAGAAGCTCCGCTTCCACCCGCATCTTCATGTGGTCATCCCCAACGCCGGCATCGACACCGTCTCCGGGGCCTGGACCACGGGAAGCTCAACCTTCCTCGCACCGGTCAAGGTCCTCGCCAGCCTGTTTCGACGCCGCTTCCTCGAAGAACTGGCCAAGGCCCATGACAAGGGGAAGATCAAGGCCACCGGCAGCATCGCCCATCTTGCCTGCCCGGCAGCCTTCCACGACACCATCTCCGCCGCCCGCGGAAAGGATTGGGTGGTCTACGCCAAGCCACCATTCCGGGGTCCGGAGCAGGTCTTCGCATATCTCTCTCGTTACACACATCGAATTGCCATCGGCGACAGCCGCATTCTCGCCTTCGACGGCACGCAGGTCCGCATCCGGTGCCGAAAGCCGAAACGGCCGGGACAGGCCAAGCCCCGCTACGGCACCATCACCCTCACCGCCGAGGAATTCATCGACCGCTTCCTCCTGCATGTCCTTCCCGACGGCATGCAGCGCATCCGCCACTTTGGCATCCTCGCCAACAACTGCCGCGCCGAAACCCTCCAACAGGCACGCGATGCACTCGGCATCGCCGACCTTCCGACGCCGGAACAGATCTCCGCCGACGGTGACAGCGACAGCGACAGTGATGACGACGATGTCGCGCCTGTCGCCTGCCCGCACTGCGGCGGCGTCCTCAGGAAGGTCGCCCCGATCCCCAAACCGCAACGCCACGCGCACACGCCACGGGCCCCGCCCCGTGCGTCACTGACCGCAGGGACAGTTCCTTGACAGCACGCACGAGATCAACGCCGGTGCGAAAGTACCGAACAGTCCCGTTCGCGCCGGGCCAGAACAGGACGCCGGGTTCGCCGGAATATGTGCCGACGGCTTCCGTCCAGAAGGTCATCATCTCCCGCCGCGGAAGGCAGGCGTCCGTGACTCTCGGCACCAGGACCCGGAATATTCGGTCAGAAGGGCGGTATCACCGCCTACTATCCCCATAGACGTCAGCGACGCCCGCACGCAGCCTCGTTCAATGAGATTAGTCAGGCTTGGGACCCTGACTAATCCTTCACAGAATGCCGACAACCTGATTATGCCGCGTTTGGAGCCCGGGGCATTGAATCCCCGGGCTTTTTTTCTGGAACTGTCGGCATAATCACTTTCGTCTGGAACCTGTGTTCCGGTAATGCCGATGCTTGAACGGGGCTGTTGCGCAGCCTTGGCAAGCCGGGCGGTTTTACTTGCTCAATACGCAGTCGGATGGGTTTTCAGACTGCCCTGACGGTCTGGCGAGCGCCTGCCCCGCAGTTTCGTTCCCGGATCGTGCAATCCTGTTCGTTCCACTTGTCATCAACAAAGGAACGAAAAGATGCAAATCGACTCAGTTGGAATCCCGTTGCCGAGGGAGCAGATGCCGAGCTGGTTGCTTCCCCTGCGCCACGCATTCCTGGCCTCGCTTCTGTCGCTTGGCCTGAAGATCGGCACAGTCAGGCATTATGTCCCGGCAATCGACTGGCTCTGCGCAGAAGCGGGGCGTCGAGGGCTGACGGAGCCGGACGGCGTTGACGAGTCAATTCTTGCGCAAATCCGGGATACGCTGCCGACAAGGCTTTCGGCTCAAGGTCGGCGGACGTGGGCATCCGTCCTGGACCGGTTCACTGCCTGGCTCGTCAAGGAGGAAATCATGACCGCGGCGCCGCCGCCGCAACCGTCGCCGACGGATCTCGAGGCATTGTGCACGGACTACGGCACGTGGCTGCGCATTCGTCGCGGGCTGGCGACCGGAACCATCAAAGGATATCAAGGCGGGCTCCGCAACTTCCTGGTCTTCAGATTTGGCGATGCAGCTCCTGGCGAGCTCAATGCGATCACCCGTGCCGACATCGTTTCCTACCTGGGAGGCACGGCCGAGACAGGCCTCGCTGGCTACACCTCGAGGGCCAAGTCTCTGCGCTCCCTGTTCCGCTTCCTCTTCGCGACCGGTCGGATCGACCGGAACCTGGCCCTGTGCGTCCCAAGCACATCCCGGCCACGATCACCCGCTCCGGTCCGGCATCTCTCGCAGGATGAGGTCGAGCGGGTTTTGGCGGCCGCCAGGGGAGACAGTGCCATCGCCCGCCGCAACCATGCGATGCTGCTGACAATGGCCCGGCTCGGCCTGCGCGGCCGGGAGATCATCGCCATCCGGCTCGACGACATCGACTGGCAGGCTGGCGAGATCCTGGTCCGCGGCAAGTTCGGACAACAGGCGACCATGCCGCTTCCGGTCGACGTGGGCGAAGCCATGGTGGATTGGATCCGGCACGGGCGGCAGGGGAGCTCCCGGCATCTCTTTGTCAGCGTCTGGCCGCCCTTCCTGCCCTTCACGCAATCGGGCCCGATCAGGAAGTCGCTCCACAGGGCCTATGCGGCATCCGGCGTCGCACCGCCCGGGGGCATGGTTCGCTGCCATGTGTTCCGGCATTCCCTGGCCATGGCCCTGCTGCAGACCGGAACGCCGCTGGACGACATCGGCAACCTTCTGCGTCACAACTCGGCAGAGACAACGACAATCTATGCCCGGCACGACATCCAGGCATTGCGCCCGCTCGCGCGTCCCTGGCCCGTGCCGCAACCAGTATCGGAGGCCACATCATGACGTCGATCTCCGCCCGGCTCTCCGAGTATCTTGACCATCGCCGCCGCTTCGGGGCGGACATGACGTCGGTCGGTTTCGTCCTCAAGCCGTTCGCCGCCTTTGCCGATGCAGAGGGCGCCGAATGGATCACGACTGAACTGTTCCTGCGCTGGAAGGAGACGTTCGGGTCGGCAGGCCCGAACGCATGGGGCACGCGGTTTCCTGTCGTGCGCAGCTTTGCAAGCTGGCTGCACGGCATCGACGACCGCCACGAAGTGCCGCCCAAGGGATTGATTCCATGGCGCGGGGCACGTCCGCGGCCATGGATCTACAGCGAAGCGGAGATCGAGCGGATCGTGGTCACCGCGGCAGCATTGCCCTCGCGATCAGGGCTGCGTGGCGCGACCTTCTCGACCCTGTTCGGCCTGATCGCGGTAACCGGCCTCCGGATTGGCGAAGCCCTCGGGCTCG
>JAPOYX010000054.1 GCA_026706345.1 Gemmatimonadota bacterium
CCCGACTTCATAGTTGGTGACGCTCTCCGGCTGATAGGTCAGCAGGGGGGCCAACTCGGGCGCCCTGGTCACATTGAGTTCGTCGTTGAACGAGCCTGACAGGAACCCCTGGGCGATCGTCCCGTAGACCATGCCCTCATCGAAGTTTCGCGTCAGGCTGATCGCCGGGGTCGTCGCGCTGAAGTCCGCCGAAGTATCGTTGTAGAACCCGGCGTCAAAAATGGAATCGTAAGTCAGGATATAGTCCGGCGTGCAGAAGCCTGAACGGGGCGGGTCGCCAGGTCCGCCGAACCTGCAGGTTCCCGGCACTGTCTCGAGCTCTACCAGGTTGAACACCCGGGTCTCGTCCGTGTATCGGGCCCCAAGGTCCAGCGTCCAGGCATCGGTCAGGTCGATGGTGACATGACCGAAAAAGGCCGTGGACTCGGTGCCGATGTAGCCGCTCATCCCGGCGGGAAAGGGGCCGGGGCCCGAGAAGGTTCTCGGACTGGACAACCAGTCGAACTGTGTCCCGCCATCGGGCATGCATGTGATGGCAGCTCCCGAGCCCGGATCGCTCAGCGCGGCAAAATTTGCCAGGGTCTTCCGCAGGCAGTCGCCCTGACCTGCGAATGTCTCGTCATCGAACAAGTGGGCGCCCACCACGAAGTCCACGCGCTCGTTGGCTGCGGCGGTGACCAGGAATTCGAAACCGGCCGTCTCGCGAACGGTCCCGGGACCCGGAAACGGTGGCGTCCCGATGGCGTCGATCTGAATGACGGAATAATCCCTGTCCTGATAGTAGTTATAGTCGGTTTCGTGGGTCGACGCGATGACCTTGATATTGAGATTGTCCAGTCCCCCGATTTCGCCGGCCGAATCCCACTGGCCCGTCGCGTTGAAGTTCGTGTTGTCCAGCTCGAGCATGGACGCTTTCTCGGCCGAAGTCACGAAATCGCCCATCGCGTTGTCGGTGTTGCAGGCCTCCCAATAATCGAGCACGGCGCCCGGATAGAGCCGCTCGACATGTCCGCCGGTGTTGACCCGGTACTGGTTGGGAGGGCCTTCCTCCACGGGGACGCCGTTCACGAGCACCACGTCGCCATTGGAAGGTCTTCCGAACCTGTAGGTGCCGCCCCACTGGCCAACGCCGTTTTCGTAGACCGGGCCGTTATAGATCTGTGCGGGACGAACAACCACGCCATTAACCGTGACCTCCTTGGCGAGATTATCGACTTGCCCCTGCGTCGGGCGCGCCCGGCACTGGCCCGGCGCATTATGATCGTCCTGGTAGTTGCCGCGGAATCCCAAATCGACGGTCCAGTTATCGTCCGGCGTCAGCCGGAGGGCGGCGGTGAACGCAGTCAGGTCGGTGGCGCCCCAATCCGAATCCAGGGTCCGGTTGTAGTAGAAGCCGTCCGAAGACTCCTTGGAAGCGCTGAAACGCGCCGCCGCGATATCGCTCAGCGGGATGTTCACCATGCCGCGGAAATCAGCCTGACCGAAGCCCCCGATGCGGGCCAGGGCGCTGCCTTCGAACTCCGGTGCGGGCTTGGCGCTGACGATATTGATCGCGCCGCCCGTGGTGTTCTTGCCGAACAGCGTGCCCTGGGGGCCCCGCAACACCTCGATCCGCTCGATGTCCACGGTGTTGAGCATGTTGCCCACCGTGTTGGGCAGATAGTGGCCGTCGATATAGACGCCGGCGCCCACGGGCGCCAGGCTGAGGGGCGTGTCGTTGCCGATACCCCGAATGTACAGGGCGGTGACGCCGCGCCGGCCGGTATTGGTGAAGTTCACGTTGGGCACGTAATCGGTGATGTCCATGATGTCGTAGATGCCCTGGGCCTGCATGGCGTCGGCGGTGATCGCCGCCACCGACAAGGGCAGGTCCTGTAGGCTTTCCTCGCGGCGCCTGGCCGTGACCACGACCTCCTCCAGCATGGCCTGCGCGGACGCGGACTGCTGGGCTTTGGCCACTTCCCCCTGTGAGAAAAGAAGCGCCCCTGCCGCAAGCCCCATCGTGCCCAAGATAACCTTGTTAAATTTCACATCCGCCTCCCTTGAACTGATGTTGGAGATATACAACTTTGGTTGGTTGCAACACCGCAGAATAGATATATGAAAAAATTGCCTTAGTCAATGCCCGCGCATTAAAACACGACCACAACGGCTGTGCAATCGTTTGCACTTAGCCTGGAAGCGATGCTTTACCGGACGCCGGATTCAGGTCGATATTCAATATGAAACGCAACCAATTCGGGTTCCCTTTGCCGGAAACGGTTTACAACCAATTGAAATAAAAGCCCTTTTTATTTACCTCGCCGAACGAGCCGACAAGTGAGCCAGGCCTCGCCATGGCGGGAACCGGCCTGATCGTTGCGAAAAAGGAACAAATACCGGGAGGGCTGCTTTTGCCGAAAACACCCCGACCGACATGCTCCATAGCGCGCCTGAACCTGCCCGCCGGCAGCCTGCTTGGCTTGCATTGGCCCACGAATTCGATATTCTCGATATTGAGCTGGCAATGTCGAGAGGGGAATTCCGGCGCCGCCCGACGCGGCTTCCATGATGACCGAGCTGTCCCCGAAAATCGCCGCAGACGGGAATTCGGCTTTCAGTTCAGGCATTCCTTCGAGCGTTAGCGAGCCGCTCTCGCGTTGAAGCCGCCCGATGGAGGGGGGCTCGCCCACTGCGGGCTCCTTCCTTGTGCGGGGCTCGCCCTGTCGAGTTTGCTAAAGCGCCTCATACAGGATGCGCCCGTCCACCAT
>JAPOYX010000055.1 GCA_026706345.1 Gemmatimonadota bacterium
CGGCATCGCCGTTGAAGGCGTCGCCCACCTCGCAATCCGCGCCCGAGGATGCCGTGCAGACGCCCAGCAGGTTGTCGTAGTCGCTCCAGAATCCCGTCAGTTCGCCCCGCCAGGCTTCGCCGTTCGCGCGCAGTCCCAGTTCGTAGTTGACCGCCCGCTCCTCCTTGACGTCCGGCGCGTTGGTCGGTGCGGTGAATCCCTTGTGAACGCCGCCGTACAGCCTGAGCATCTCGTTCGGGTCGAAACTCACGCCCATCCCCGGCAGCCAGACCCGGGTCCGGTTCTCCCGGGTGTCACGCAAGTTCGACGCGGCGCGGGAAGCAGGATCCGGGGTCCGGCCATGCCGCGTTTCGAAGCGCCTGCGTTCCTGGTCGATGGATTCATACCGCAGCCCGGGAGAAACCACCCATCGACCGAAAGCAATCCTGTCCTGGATGTACAGGGCCAACGCCTCCGCCCGCTGGATGCGATTGCCCGCATTGCCCGGCAATCCCGGGTCGTCCAGCACCAGCCTGCTGTCCTGTTGACGATAGCTGCTGTTGCGTTGCAGCCGGTCTTCCTCGTCCTCATGCAGGCGCACGCCGGCTTCGACAGCATGGCTCGTTCCGGCCAGCGTCAGCGTCCAGTCGGCATTGACCTGGATGCCCCGCGAATAGTATTCGCGGGCGTTGGAACGGAGCTGGATGCTCCCGGAAGGCGTGTCCAGGGCGCCGTGGAGAATAGCCTCCAGGTCGCTCGCGGAGCGCTCGCCCAGCCCCTCGCCGCGGTTGACCGCCCGCACCACCCTCGACCAGCTCGTTCGCGTGAACGACCCGGCGTGCTCGCTGCCGTCGAAGTCGATTCCCTCGGTCTTGAACCAGTCCCGCTCGTGTTCGTTGTTGTAGACCGTCGCCGACAGGCGCGCCTGACCGTTGAGGGAGAACTCGTAGCGGAATATCACCTGCTCGTGTTCCGTGTCGATGGTGTCCAGTGCGGACAGCCCGTAGCGCCGCCAGGGCCGGTCATCGAAATCGGTGTCGGTGAGCCCCAGGTAACTCTGGTTCGATGACTGCCTGGCGTACTGCAGCTTGAGATCGAATCGGTGACGTGAATCCGGAGGGGCGAAACGGGCCTTGAGCGTGTAGTCCTCGAGTTCGAGGCCGGTGTCGCCCCCGTCCCGGTCAATGTGCTGATAGCCGTCGGAGAACCACTGGTGGGTTTCCACCAGGAAGCCCAGTCCCGCCCGGTTGGAGCCCCCGTAGAAAGCGTGGATGCGGCCGGTGCCGTCCTCGCCGGCTTCGGCCACGAGCATCCCGCGCCGTTCGGACGGCACCGGAGTCGAGACCATGTTCAGTGCCCCGCCGATCGTATAGGGCCCCTGGGTAATGGCGGACGGGCCCTTCAGCACCTCGAAGGCCGCCATCCGGCCCGCGGTGGGAAAGTAGTAGGCAGAGGGCGCGGAGTACGGGGCTGGCGCGATCAGTACGTTGTCTTCGAGCAGTGTGATGCGGCCGCTGCGCTCGCTCGCTACCCCGCGAATGCTGATGTTCGGACGCAATCCGTAGCCGTCCTCCACCTGCACCGAAACCCCGGGGACCCGCCGCGCAATGCGCTGAATGTCGGAATACGCGAACTCCCGCAGGTCCTGCGCACCGATGACATGGGCCGCCCCGTTGACGTCCCGGGCGTCTTCCCGCGTACCGACGATGGTGAGCTCCTCATGGAAGGACGATTCCCCCTTGTCGCCGACGATGGCGGATTGGCCTGCCGAGGCGAGCAGCAGTGCGCATAGGGCGAATTCTTTCGGTGCCATCTGGAAATGTCCCATCCCATCGGGTTGGCGCAGTGCAAACTATAGCTGTTTGTAAATGCACGTCAATGGCGAATAGGAATAATATGTAATACCAATGTTTGCGTATGATCGAGGGAAACAGCACGATAGCCATCGCAGTTCCGCCGTAAGACAATTCACGGATGGCGGCTATCGACATCGAACTACCGGGCTGCTGCGTGGTTGAAGCCGGACCGGTCGCCGATCGTCCCCTCCACCCCGAAGAGGCGTCGGCCGTGGCACGCGCGATACCGAAACGAAGGCGCCAGTTTGCCAGCGGGCGTTATTTCGCGCGCAGGGCACTGCACAGGCTGGCCGGTGTCTCCCCACCCATCCCGCGCGGCGACCGGGGCCGCCCGGTGTGGCCTCGAGGTTTCATCGGTTCCATCAGTCATAGCGAAGCGCTGGCGGCAGCGGCGGTGTCCACAGGCCCACTGCGTGGTATCGGCATCGATGTGGAGGATGCGCAACGCTTCGCGCGCAGCAATCCCCGCCTGCACGGCAAACTGTTCACACCGGCGGAGCGATCGAGGACCCTGAGCCGCCCTGTGGAAGCCGCTGTGACATTCAGCGCCAAGGAAGCCGCCTACAAGGCCGTCAATCCACTCGTGGGCAGATACATCGGTTTTCGGGAAGTGACGGTCGAAATCGACTGGGACGGGTTGGCCTTCCGGGTTCGTTACGTGGGAGAACACGAACCCAACCGCCTGCTCGACCGGGGCTACGGGCGATTCTGCTGCCTGGACGGGCAGGTCGTTACGTTGTTCTTTATTGACCAGGCGCGCGATTGACTAGACGCGCGTTTGACCAG
>JAPOYX010000056.1 GCA_026706345.1 Gemmatimonadota bacterium
GTGTGGGAAAACATGGTCCGCCTGTCCGTCCAGGTCGGCGCCGGCGGGGAGCAGATCGGGTTGGGCCTGGAAGAAGCCGAGGAGCGCGAAACCCGCGACCCACAGGGTAACCCCGATGCAGAGTCCCACCAGTTGCTGGGTCAGGTAGGACCGCCTGGCCGCGCGGGCGTCGGTGGTCGCCATGAAACGCTGCACCACGGTCTGGTCGCCCCCGGCCGTGGCGATAGCCCACGTCATGGACGCCATCATGGACCCGATTACGGTCAGGCGCACGGACGGGTCCAGGCTGAAGACGGGCTGTGCGTCCCAGTGGGGCTGCCAAGAGCTCGGAATCCAGCCGAATCCGTCGAAATGCATGGTAACCGTGACGATGACCAGTATGGCGCCTCCGAGCATGAGCAGGGTCTGAAGCGTGTCGGTGATTACGACTGCCCGCAGGCCGCCCAGCGACGTGTAAATGACCGCGACGAGCCCGGTAACCAGCGTAATGACGGGGATCCAGTCATCGCCCACGCCCAGCATGACGGTCATGGCCTTGGCGGACAGGTAGATCAACAGGGCCATCCAGACCAGCCGGAGCAGGATGAACATCACCGCGCCAAGCAGGCGGATGCCCAGGCCGAGCCTGTCCTCCAGCAGTTCATAGGCGCTCGTCACGCGCGTCCGCATGTAAACGGGAATCAGTCCGTAGCCCACCACCAGGAAGATGATCGGAATCGTCAGATAGTTGAGCATCCAGACGGGCCCCTTGCCTATGGCCTCGCCCGGAATGGACAGGTAGGAGATGGTACTGAGCAGGGTAGCGAACAGCGAGAAGCCGATCAGCGTCGGCGGCATGCGCCCCCCGCCGGTAAAATACTCACGGACCGTGCTTTGCCTGCGGCTGTAGTAGTAACCCAGCGCGATGGTCGCGAGGGCGTATCCTACGATGATGGTCCAGTCGACGAAAGTCAGTCCGCCGGAGGGCATGGCGCCTCACTTCCTACAATAAGTGTATACAATGTATCTACAGGACGACGGGCAGCGCGTTCGGCTAGGGCACGGCGGCAACCCGGAGGAAGTCCGTATGGCCGGGTCCCGCCGATGGCGATCCGCCGACGATGACGATGTGATCTCCCCGGCTGAGCCCACCGGCCTGCCTGCCCGCGTCGAGGGACGTGCGGATCATCCCGTCCGTCGTGGCAAACTCGTCGCATAGCACCGGTTTGACGCCCCAGACCAGGGCGAGTCCGCGGACGGTTTCCTCTTCGGGACTTACGGCGATGATCGGAACGCTGATACGGTGCCGCGCCGCCAACCGGGCGGTGTGACCCGATCGCGTGCAGCAGACAATGGCCTTCGCTCCCGCTTCCAGGGCCAGCACGCAGGATGTGTGGCTGATCGCCTCCGAAACTCCGGGAATCCCGCACCGCTCCTGGTTTCCATGTGTCGTTCGCCGGAACATCCTCCCCTCGGCCTGCTCCGCTATAGCTGCCAGCGCGCGCACGGCTTCCACCGGATAGGCGCCGGTGGCGCTCTCCTCCGAGAGCATCACGGCGTCCGAGCCGTCGAGCACGGCATTGGCCACGTCGGCGGCCTCGGCGCGCGTGGGCCTGGGACTCTCGACCATGGACCGCAGCATTTGCGTTGCCGTGACGACCGGAAGCGCGGCGCGAAGGGCCTGTGTTATGATATCTTTCTGCACCAGCGGCACATCCTGGTACGGGATTTCCACGCCCAGACCCCCTCGCGCGACCATGAGTGCATCCACGGCCGGCAGGATGTCGTCCAGCGCATCCACGGCCTCCGGTTTCTCGGTCTTCGCCATCAAGGGCAGGCTCGATCCCCGGCTGTCCAGTAGCTTACGCGCACTCGCCACGTCATCCTGGCTTCGGACAAAGGACAGGGCGGCCATGTCCACGCCCATATCGAGCCCCTTCCAGCAGCAGTTCCCGGTCCTCTTCCGTGAAGGCGGCGATACCCGGTGCGCCGCGCGGCACGGCGACGCCCTTGTGATCGGAGAGCGGTCCGCCGAGAAGTACCTTGCATCTTATATCGGGCGGTTCCACGGCCTCGATACCCAGTTCGACCAGGCCGTCGGCCAGCAACAGGCGCTGTCCCGGCCGGACTTCGTCCGCCAGGCGTGCGTAGTTCACCGACACCCTGGCCCGATCTCCCGGCACCGGTTCGGTAGTCAGGGTGAATCCCTCGCCTGCGACCAGGTGAACGGGACCGTTCTGAAACGTGCCGATGCGGATTTTCGGGCCGGGCAGATCCTGGAGAATCGCAACGGGCTTGCGGTGTTCGTCCGCGGC
>JAPOYX010000057.1 GCA_026706345.1 Gemmatimonadota bacterium
CCGAGAGGTGCCGTTCCAGTCGATCAAGATAGCGATCAACGACCGGAATCAGGGAGGCGTTAATGACGGTCGTACTGGCGCGCTCGTACTCGCGAATCTCGGGGTGGATATCGCACGACAGACACACCACCGTATCCGGAGCCGCTTCAGCGATAAGACGTCCCAACTGCTGTTCGTGCGTGGGATTGAGATAGGAGTTCACCAGGCAGACGGCTATCGTTTCCACTCCGGCGGCCAGATGCTGATCAATCACCGCTCGGGCTTGTGCCGGATCGAGCGCACGCTCAATACGGCCGTTGCCCAGGATGCGCTCCTGGACTTCCAAACGCAGGGAACGGGGCACGAGAGGCGGCAGGCGGTCCCAGTCCGCGTCATAGATATAGGGCCGTCGCTGCCCGCGCATTTCGAGTTCGTCCCGAAAGCCCTGGGTGGTAATCAGTCCGGTCCGCGCGGTGGTCTCTTCGATGACGGCGTTCGAGGCAATGGTCGTGCCGTGGACAAAGCCCTCGACCTGGGCCTGCGCATCGACCTCATTGACGCAGCGGACGATATCTTCGCCCACCTGATCGAGCAGCGAGAGCACCTTTGTGGTGAACAGGCGTCCGTCATCGCCAACCACAATAACGTCGGTGAAGGTTCCGCCAATATCAAAGCCTATACGCATGTCTTCATCCGTTCAGAGCAGAAGATCGCAGTGGCCGGGCGAGGGCCATCCAGGAAGAGTGAGTCTGAAGCATCCGGCTCGTGACTAGTCCGCGGCCGCAACCGGTTGCAAGCGGGTAGCTCGCAGCGCCTCGGTTTCCGGCATATTCACCGCAGCCGCGGCCGTATCAATTACCACCCCATACTGATCTCGCGCCTGCGCGACGGACAGCTTTTCGTCCTGTACGTCGGCCAGCACCTGGGCGGGGTCGCGCTCCAGGGGATTACCGTGTCCGCCCGAGCCGGACACGATGTGGTGAATGCGGTCGCCCGGCTTGACGTCTATATGCAGATGGGCTTTGCGCGGCAGTTCCCGACCCTCGGCTTCTGGATTCAGAATGTTTTTGGACAGCGAGCCGGGCGCACCACCGGCCAGCCCCCCGGAGGCCCGAATGAGACGGTTGGTGCGAACCATGACTTTTCCGGGGCTCAGGAAACGCCACTGTTTATAGATGGACACCGAGCCCCGGTGCTTGCCGGCGCCGCCCGTATCCGGCACATAGCCAAACCCGTCAACGACCAGCGGGAATTCACGTTCGAGCAGTTCCGCCGGAATGGTTCCGTACGACCCGAAGGCCATGGGCGCCACGCCATCAATCCCGTCCTTGTGCGGCCGTCCGCCCCAGCCACCAAAGAAAATATCCATGACCGCAAACGGTGTCCCGTCTTCCTTCTCACCAGTAAAGTGCAACACGTCCCCACCCTCTCCGGGGATGGGCACCCGGTCGGGCAATGCCTGAGCCAGGGCACGAAACAGCATGTCAAAAACCCGAAAGAATAAGGGCGCGCGGCCACCGACCGCAGCCGGAAAGCGCGGGTTTACCAGGGTGCCGAGTGGCGCAACGATCTGTATAGGCCGAATGAAGCCGACGTTGGTTAACACCTCAGGGCTGACAATGCTCTTGACCGCGCCATAGACCGTCGCTTCCGTCATGCTCAGCGGCAGGTTGATCGCCCCGCGCGCCTGTGGGCCGGTGCCGGTGAAATCAACACTCAGGGTTTCGCCTCGTGCGCGCAGGGTCACCTTGATCGGCAGGGCTACACCGTCGGAGCCAAAACCATCGTCCTCAAAGGCATCCTCATACACATACTCGCCCGGAGGAATCTCCTTAATGGCCGCCCGGGTGGCCTTTTCCGCATAGGCAATCAAGTAGTCACAGCACGAGCTGAACGTGTCCAGGCCGTATTTTTCGAGCAGACGTTTCAGTTCCTGCTCGCCGCGCCAGCAGCCCGCGATTTTTGCCTCCACGTCTCCGAGCCATTCGTCGGATACCCGGACGTTGGCCAGAATCGTCTCCAGGAGAGCTTCGTTGCGCTCCCCGGCCTTGTACAGCTTGATCGGCGGCAGGCGGAGCCCTTCTTCGAAGGTTTCCGTACACTGGCTGCTGAACCCGCCCGGAAAGCGCCCGCCAATATCGGTGTGGTGCGAATAGGCCAAGGTAAAGGCGACCCGCCGCCCCTGCCAGAACGTAGGCGCAATGATCATTACGTCCGGCATATGGGTGACACCGGCATACGGATCGTTCACCACGATCACATCGCCGGGCGCGAAGTCCTCCCCGTATTTTTTGAGGATGTGGGGCATCACCGCAATAAAGAAGGCCAGTTGAAACGGAGCCGCATAGCCCTGGCCGATTAACCGGCCCCGGCCGTCGCAGATAGCGGTGGCAAAATCTCCGGTCTTGACCATGGCCGAGCGGCCGGTTTTCCACACCGCAATCGCCATTTCTTCGGTAATGGCGGCCAATTCGTTTTTCACAACCTCAACCAGAATAGGATCAAATGCCATAGCTCTCCTCCCGGCCCGCGTGTCTGACGCGGGCCGTCCATTCTCCCGTCAGGTCCTCAGCTCGGACCGCAGTGTTGCCCGAAGTTGCGTCGTCCGCTGCCAGTCAACCTGCTCCGTGCTCTGGTCAATGGCGACCCCGTATTCCCGCTCGGCGTACGCGGCTGAGATTTTCTCGTCCAACACATCGTCCAGGACGAGCCGGGGGTCACGCGAGAGCGGGTCGCCATAACCGCCCGCACCCGGTTGGACATGCAGCAGGGTTTCTCCGGATCGTACTGCGGTATCGATGAGCATTTCGTGTGGGAGTGGGGTTTCTACCTCGCCGGAGCGCAGCCTGGCAGCAAACGGGGTGCCGTCTTTTCCACCGGCCAGGCCATACGGAACGGATTTGACTCGACAGGTTCGGAGCATTACCCGGCCGTCGCCCAGAAAGCGCCATTTCCGGTACACGGACAGGGCCCCGCGGTATTGACCCGGACCGCCGGTATCCGGCAAAAAGCCAAAGCCGTCCAGCATGACCGGACATTCGCGCTCGATCATTTCCGCTGGAATGCTGCGCATGGCGCCGCCGGCAGC
>JAPOYX010000058.1:0-18878 GCA_026706345.1 Gemmatimonadota bacterium
TATCTATCCAATGTCGAGTACTACCTCTACCCCGAGGGACGTCTGGACGAATTCGCGGACAACATCCGATATCTGCCGACGGACAGCCATAGCGTGATGATCCGCGCTTTCGTGAATCTGCGGCAGAGGGCCCATCCGAAGCGGGTAGACCGGCACCTGATGACCACGGTGCTCCAGTATACACGATCCTTCAGCCAGTTGTTCGCCGACGGGGCCTACCGGTCCTACCTGGATCTGGGTGTTAAAAACTACATGCAGTAGGAGTCAGAGCGTCCGCTCGACCGTTTCTACCGCCTCCCGGAGCACCGTGGCTATCCGGCCCACCTCGTTTTCGCTGACGGTATAGGGCGGGCTGATCGCGACGTGGTCGCCGTTGACTCCGTCGAGGGGGCCTGGAGCCCCCGGCATGATCAGTACGCCCCGGTCAAAGGCTTCCCGGACCACGCGTCCCGTCACGCCAAGCGAGGGTTCGAAGGGAGTACCCCGCTCCTTGTCCGCCGCGAATTCGACGCCGCAGAGCAGGCCCTTGCCCCGCACCGTACGCACCATGGGCAGTTCGGTCAGCGGCTCCAGTTGTTCAAGCATCACTTCACCCATTTTCGCACAACGCTTTACGAGATGGTGACTTTCGACATATTCCTGTACGGCCAAAGCGGTGGCGCAGGACAGGGGATTACCGCCGTAGGTATGGCCGTGAACGAAGGCCGGCGCGGTCTCATAGATGGCATCGTAAATCTCGTCCCGCGCTATGGTCGCGGCGATCGGCGTGTATCCACTGCTGAGTCCCTTCCCGGTCGCCATCAGGTCCGGGACGATCCCCCAGTGGTCGATCCCGAAGTTGACCCCGGTCCTGCCGTATCCGGTGACGACTTCATCGATGATCAGGAGAATCCGGTAGTGATCGCAGATGTCCCTGATCGTGCTGAAGTAGTCGTCCGGAGGCGCCAGTCCGGCGGAGGACGTTCCCAGGATGGGTTCGACGATGAAGGCGGATATGTACTCCGCGCCGGTCTGCCGGATCACGCGCTCCAGTTCGTCGGTACTGTGCTGCCCAATATGGGGGAAGTCCAGCAGATAGGGCGTGTAGTCCTTCCTCCAGGCCGACCGGCCCGACATGGACAGGGCGCCGATCGTATTGCCGTGCCAGCTCTGCCAGCAGGAAACGACCTGATACTTTGACGGGTTCCCTGTTTCAATGTGGTATTTACGCGCGATCTTCATGGCCGCTTCCGTGGCTTCCGATCCGCCGGATACGAAGAACACCCGGCCCATTCCTTCGGGGGCCATTTCGGTGATTTTCCGGGCCAGGTCGATCTGTGGCTGGCTGGTGAACTGACCGTAGGCGAAGGTGACCTTTCGGGCCTGTTCGGCCATGGCCTCGGCGATTTCCTCGACGCCGTGGCCGATGCTGACCACGTGCACCCCCGCACACGCGTCCAGATAGGCCCTGCCTTCCGTATCATACAGATAGCATCCCCTGCCATGTGAAATCCGGGGCCAGTGGTCCTTGCGCGCACGGTGGAAGATGTATTCTTGCGGTTCACTTCGACGTACCATGTATACTCCGGGAATCACGCGTCCGGTTTGGAATCCCTGCGTCCGGCTCGGAAACCGGCGAGTCCGGTTCGAAACCGGGGGCCGTCTACGTTAAAACGCGCTGGTCGCTCAGATCCTGGCCTCCCACGGTCTCGACGATACTCGCGCCGCGGACGGCGATCTGCTCGAGTCCCTCGAAGGCGTTGACGATGTGATACTGCGTCGGCAGGTCCCGCCACGCTGCCCGGTGGAACCGCACCCTGCCTTTGCCGTTCCACTGCGCCGTCACCCTGCGGTTCGGGGCGGCGGACGGGGTCAACACGGCATACTCCGCGTCGGCCTCGCCCCACTCGCCGGTACGGGGTATGTACTTGTAGTGAAGGGTTCCCGTCACCACGGCGCGATCTTCCCCTATCTCCGCGCCATTGCCTTTTTCCGCAGTCGTTTTGTCCTCGGCCGCTTCTCCTTCGGCCTCCGCCGGGGCCTTCTCCATATCCGTCAGGCGCATGTCCATGAAGGTAAAGCCGAGCCACTCCGCCGCGCAGCGGGTTTCGCCGTTCAAGACGACCGGCGGCGGGATCGCGCAGTAGATCTTCGAGAAGCCCAACTGTTCTCTTCCCGTCAATATCGGGTCGGCCAGGTTCTCCCACAAGACGGCGAGAAAGGGGCCCCTGGCCCGGTCCCGCTTTCCTGCGTACTCGGCCGGGAAACTGACCCCGAGGGTATTGTATCCCCTGCCGGCCAGCCATTCTATTTCGGTCAGATAGGAAACCGTCACGGTGACCACGGGTTCGCCGGCCAGTGTGAAACCCGCCGGAAGCAGGGCGTCGAGCTGTTCCGCCCTGGTCAGGAATCTCACGGAATATGAAATGGACCGGGGAGTATCCCGACAGTCGAATCCGTGTCCTTCGGGTCCCTGCCTGGGACCCGCCGCTGGTCCGAAATGTGTCGGCATCATGTACATCCGGCCGGGCTGAAGCTTGTAGGGCATGGCGTTTTCTCACGGAAACCCGGCAGTTCGCCGCCGGGTCGAAGTGCGCACCGGGACGCGAATACACGCCGGACTGTCAAATATGTGCTGGCGTTTCAATGGTCGGACTATATACAATCCTTTCAATCCATGTCAAGTTCGGGGTATGCGACAGGCGGGAAGGCCATGCGGCACAGAATCCTCGGGAAGACCGGCATCCGGGTCAGCGAGATCGGACTCGGCGGGTTGTTTGTATCGACCTACGGCTCGGAGCGGGACGAAGGCATTCGGGCGGTTCGGCGGGGACTGGAACTCGGTATAAACTATGTCGACACGGCACCGTCATACAGCGATTCCGAGGAAGTGATGGGCCAGGCCTGGAAGGGGTGGCGCAACCCTACATCCTTTCGACCAAACTCGGCGGACGGCCGAAACCCTTCGATCCCCGGGACACGGAACAGTTGCGCCGCTCCATTGAGACCAGCCTCGAACTATTGAATCGCGACACGATCGACATACTCATGATCCACGAACCTGACCGGCCCGGCCAGTACGACTGGTTTACGGACTGGGAACGGTTTCACGGCCCCGTGTGCGAACTGCTCGAGGCACTGAAGTCGGAAGGCATAATCCGGCACACCGGCCTGGGAGGTACGACGGCGTATACGCTGCCCGCTATCATGGCGACCGGCGCGTACGATGTCGTGCTCACGGCGTTCAATTACAGCCTGCTCTGGCAGGAAGCGGTCCACGCGGTGTTTCCCGAGGCCGTGAAGCAGCACATGGGGATTGTCGTGGGATCCCCGCTGCAGCAGGGGGCGCTGTCCGCCTGTTACACCGAGCAGGTGGAGTGCGGGGCGCCCTGGTTGTCACCGCCCCGGCGCGAGCAGTTCAGGCGGCTATATGCCCTGGTGGAGGAGCTGGACATGCCTCTGCCGGAACTGGCGATCCGCTGGGTGTTGTCCAACCCCGTCGTATCCACGGTCCTGTCGGGATCGAGATCGGTCGAGGAGGTCGAGCAGAACGTCGGTTACGTGGCGTCGGGTCCGCTTTCCGGGACGGTCATGGACCGGGTGCGGGAAATCGCGGACATGGTGCCCTTCCGGCCTTTCGAGGAACCCTTTGGCCTGCCCTTCACACGCGCCTACCGGGGGCCGGGCATGGCGCGGTAGCAAAGATACGGACCGGCTGCCTCACCGGTCATCCGGTCGAACGTCCATCATGCCCAGGACATTACGCAACTTCGCGGCGGCCGTGGCGTAGTCGTACTTCGCCGTAACGTGATCGGTCTCGGCCTGCTTCAGGACGAACTGGGCGTCGATGAGCTCGAGCTGCGTGCTGACGCCGCCCTCGTACTGTACCTGCGCGATGGACAGGCCGCGGCTGGCCAATTCGACGGCCTCCTCGCCCGCCCTTACGCGTTCCGATGCCTCCACCACGTTGAGCACGGCCTCGGTGACGTCCACCTCGATCTGCTTTCCGAGCTGGTGTTCGACGTACCTTGACAGCTCATAGTCCGCCTGGGCCTGCATGATACGGCCCGAGTTCTGTCTGCCGTCGAAGACCGGAATCGATACGTTGATGAGCGTGTTCCAACTCCGGGAGAAGTCGTTGAACCCGATCGACTTGAAACCGGGGTCGTTCACCTGGGCCTGCATCAGGTATCCCGCGGAAAGCGATACGTCGAGTCCGTTTTCTCCCCGTGCGAGCCGGATCGCCGCATCGTTCATCGTGGTCTGCAGCCGGGCGGCTTTCAGGTCCGACCGGTTCTCCAGCGCCTGGTCCACGGCCGTTTCGATGTCCTCCGGCAAGCCGGATACGTCTACGTCGAGGCTGCCGGTACACCGGATACGCACCTGCCGCGGCAATCCGATCAGGCGCTTTAAGTTCGCTTTCGCGATCGCGAGCCGGTTCCCGGCCTGGGTGACCGGCGGGAGGGCGTTGGTTACTTCCACCCGAGCCCTGAGTACGTCATAATCCGATACCGTCCCGGCTTCGTAAAAACGCTGTACGCCTTCGTACTGGGCCACGGCACGGTCATGAGCCGCCGTGGAAACCTCCAGCGTGGCTTCGGCCAGCAGGACATCGTAGTACCCTTCGTGGACCTGGTGCACGATGTCCCCCCGCATACGTTCCGTGTTGGATGCCGAAATCTGCTGGAAGTAGCGCGCGATTCTCAGGCCGACTCCGACCTGCCCGCCCCGATAGATGGTCTGGGATAGATCGAGTCCGAAGTTGATCACGTTGTCGGTGCCCACCTTGAAGGTCTGGCCGCCGAAATTGAACTCCGGAAGAGCCCAGTTCCGGGTGATGGAACTGCTGAAGTCGAGCTTGGGCAGCGCTTCGGAATACGCTTCCCGCACGCGCGCCCGGGCACGGTCTTCCTCCAGCCGGGTGCTCAGCAGGGATTCGTTGTTCCTGAGCGCAAGCTCGACGGCCCGGTCGAGCGTAAGCACGATCTCGTCGTCCTGCTGGGCGGACAACGGAAGTGCGACGCCGGCCGCAAGGGCGATCGACACCACAGCATTAATCACGGCGCGAATCATGCTATCCTCCGGCTTAATTCTTCGGCTTTCGGTCATACCGCGGGTACGGGCTGATCAACGGCGGCACCGCTGTCCCGCCCGCTTTCTTCCTCGGCCCTGGCCTCCGCGTCACCCCGCTCGGCCCATCCCGATACGAAATCGTACATCACGGGAACCACGATCAGGGTCAACACCGTGGCAATGGCCAGTCCGAAGATCACGGCTACGCCCATGGGACCCCACCACTGCGAACTTTCGCCGCCTACTTCCAGGGTCAGGGTCATGAAATTGAAGCTGATCCCGGTAGTCAGGGGAATGAGGCCGAGGATGGTGGTGATCGCCGTCAACAGGACCGGCCGCAACCGGGTCACCCCACCCTGCACGATCGCCTCTCTTCGGCGCAGTCCGCGCCTTCGAAGTTTCCTGATATAGTCGATCAGCACGATGGCGTTGTTGACGACCACCCCCGCCAGGCTGATGACCCCGATCCCGGTCATGATGATGCCGAAGGGCGTGGCCGTCACGATCAGGCCGAAGAGGACGCCGATCAGCGACAGCACCACGGACATCATGATGATGAAGGGCATGGTGACGGAGTTGAACTGCGTGACCAGCACGAGGGTGATCAGGATCAGAGCGATGAAAAAAGCCCTGGAGAGAAAGGCGGTGGCTTCGTCTTGTTCGACGTTTTCACCGGCGTACCGCAGGGCGTAACCTTCCGGAAGCGCGAGGTCCGCCAGGGCGACCTGCACGTCCGTGAGCACATCGTTGGCGAGCCGGCCTTCCACGTCGCCCTCGATGGTGAGCACGCGTTCCTGGTCCTTCCGCTTGATCGACCCCACCCCGCCGGCCACGCGGGTCTGGGCCAGGATGCTCAACGAAACGAGTTCGTCATCGTGGATGATGTGTATACGTTCCAGGTCGGCGAACGTGGATCGCTCCGGCTCGGCGAAACGTACGACGATGTCGTATTCTTCCTCGCCGACACGGTACTTGGAGGCTTCCGTGCCGTTGATGGCCGTACGCACCGCCCGGGCGATCTGCGCCGTGTTCAGTTCAAGCAGGGCGGCCTGCTCGCGGTCGATTTCCACCTTCAGTTCCGGCTTGCCGGAGTCGTAGTCGTCCTTGAGGTCCACAAGGCCCGGGATGTTTTCGATGAGCAGCACGGCTTCATCGGCCAGCCGGCTGAGCACGGCGAAGTCCTCTCCCACGATTTCAATGTTGACGGGCGCCGCGGTGGGCGGACCGGGCTGCGGCGTGATGATTTCCACGTCGGCGCCGATGAGGCGCTCCATCCGCTGCCTGATCATCTCCACCGTACTGAAAGAGGACTGCCCCCTGTCCTGCCGTTCGAAAAAGTCCACGATGATCCGCGACTTGTGGGGCGTCCCGCCGCCACCCGCGCTGAAATCCTGCGGATTCGGGGATGATCCCACACTGGCGACATACTGGTTCATGTCGGGTACGTCCTGGATGAAATCCTCTGCCTGGCGGACGATGCCGTCGGAGACGTCCAGCTTGGTGCCGATCGCCGTGTTCACATCGATGTAAGCCTGGTTCGGTTCGGTCTCCGGGAAGAATTCCACCCCCTTGCCGATCAGCCCGTAAAGCACGATCATCCCGACGAGCGCGCCGCAGGTGACGAACATGACCGGCGTTCGATGCGCCAGCGCCCACATGAGAAACCGGCTGTACCGCTGACGTACGATCATCAGCCACTTCTGGTCCTTCCGGGCTGAGTTCACGGTGAGCAGCACGGAGCAGACCGTGGGATTGATGATGAGCCCGACGAAAAGCGAGGCAGAAAGGGTGATGATCAGCGTGGCCGGCAGGTAACTCATGAAATCGCCGATGATGCCGGGCCAGAAAAGCATGGGGGTGAAGGCGCACAGGGTCGTGAGGGTGGAAGTGCAGACCGGCACGGCCACCTCGCCCACTCCTTCGCGGGCGGCGCGGATCAGGGGAGTGCCTTCCTCGCGGTGGCGGTAGATGTTCTCGACGATGACGATGGCGTTGTCCACGAGCATGCCGAGCGCGAGGATCAGGCTGAAGAGCACGACCATGTTCAACGTGTAGCCCAGGATATCGAGCACGATGAAGGAGATCAGCATGGACAGCGGAATCGCTATGGCCACGAAAAGCGCGTTGCGCACGCCCATGAACATGAACAGCACGCAGACGACGAGGATCAGGCCCGAGATGATATTGTTCTCCAGGTCGCTGATCATGGACCGGATGTCCTTGGACTGATCCGCCAGGACCGCCAGGTTTACGGTCTTCGGCAATCGTCCCCGCTCCTCGTCCAGCAGTTCCTTTACGGCGTCGGCGATCTGAATCAGGTTCTCTCCGCTGCGTTTCTGTACGTTCAGGGAGACACAGGGCAGGCCGTTCATGCGTGCGAAGGTGGTTTCCTCTTTGAAACCGAACCGGACCTCCGCCACGTCCGCGATGGCGATGGGTTGTCGATTGCGGGTCTTGACCACCAGTGCCCCGATCTCGTCCGGGGTCGTGAATTCACCCGGGACCCGGACGGCGTACCGCAGGGTACCGGTCTTGATCGATCCGCCGGGCATATTCAGGTTTTCCTGGCGAATCGTTTCGATGATATCATCGAGTTCCAGGCCGTAGTACACCAGCCGATCCGGATCGACGTTGACCTGGACTTCCCGTTCCAACCCGCCCGCGACCGTTACGTCCAGCACGCCCGGAACCTGTTCGATACGCTGTTCCAGGTCCTCCGCGATGTCTTTCAGCGTTACGAGGCTGTGAGTCCCCGCGACGTTGATCACGAGGATGGGGATGTCGTCGAAATTGATCTCCTGGACGGTGGATTCCTCCGCGTCGTCCGGGATCTCGGCCCGCGCGAGGTCGACCTCTTCACGAACCTTCTGGAGCGCGTTGTTGATGTCGACGTCGGTTTCAAACTCGATGACCACCGTCGAGATGCCCTCGCTGGAGGTAGAGGAGATCTCCTTCACGTTGGCGAGTTCTTCAAGGTGCTTCTCGATCGGCTGGGTAACGAGGTTCTCGATATCCGCGGGAGACACGCCGAAATAGGGGGTGGCGACGAAAACGATCGGTATGGTGATCGAGGGAGCGGATTCGCGCGGGAGGGACAGGTAGGACATGAAGCCGAGGAGTATGACGGCCCCGGTCATGACGAAGATGCTGATTCTGTTTTTGATAGCCAGGTCAGAGACTTTCAAGTGGGGATACTCCCGTGGATGCCTGGGGCGAACGCCGTCACCGCGTTACATCCTGTCGTTTCTGACCTGAATGGATTCACCGTTCACCAGGTTCCGGTGGCCCACGACAATCAGGGAATCGCCGGCCGCAAGTCCGCTCGTAACCAGGACCTGGTCGCCCGAAGTCGAACCAAGCCCAACCGGTACGGACCGGGCGACGCTCTGGTCCGCCACGAATACGATCCGGCCCTGGTCGGTGTCTATGACGGCGTCCTGGGGGATGACGATGGCTTCCGGTATGTTGTCTTTGACGACGCGGATGGTGACGGCCATTTCGGGCTTGAGCCGGTGCGCCGGATTGTCCAGCGTGATTTCAACGGGTACGGTTCGGCTGTCCGGGTCCAGCGTCGTTCCGATATAGGAGACATCCGCTTCCAGGGTGACGTCCGGATAGGCGGGAAACGTCAACGCGGCCCGCGTGCCCTCGGCGACGTGTTTCAAATGCCGTTCGGGGACGCCGGTCACGATTTTGACCCGGTCGATATCTACCAGGTCCATCAGTTCCCTTCCCGGCGTGGCCAGTTCGCCCACCTCCAGATTGCGGCTGTCCACCACGCCGGAGATTGGCGCCCGGATGACCGTCTTGCTCAGGTAGGTCTGCGCCTGTTGACGCCGCGCGAGATTCATGTCATGGCGATACCTGGTGTCGAGGTACACGGACTCCGCAAGCGCTTTCTGCTCCAACAGCCGCTTCTGGTTGCGCAGGGTCAGGCCGCTGGCGTTCACGGCCGCCTCGGCCTCGTCCGCGGCAGCCCTGAGCAACTCGTCGTCCAGCCGGGCCAGCACGGCGTTCTGCCGCACAGACTCGCCTTTTTCAACCTCAATGCGCTTTACCAGTCCGGTCGCTTCGATACTCACCACAACACGCCGGACCGGCTTGACTTCGCCCACCAGCCTGAGGTGATTGATGAATTCCCGGGGGCGGACCACCCGGGTCACCACGTTTACGGCCCGCGTCTCCTCCACGACGGCCGCTTCGTTGGCGGCGCTGCCGCTTTCGCTGCAGCCCGCGGCCGCCAGTACGCCTGCCATGCATGCGGCCAAACCGAACCGACTCATAATGCGGGTGATCATCAATGCCTGCTCCTTGTCTTGCTGCCACGCCCTGTTTCAGCCCACGAATGTCGACTTGCAGGACCGGCCCCAATTACGTAACATCAGGAAAACCTGTCAAGTACATCTATACAAAGGAGAAGGGGGTTCATTCAATAAAACCGTTGTCCGCGGCAGGAAAGAATCCTTTGTCGCGGAGCCGGTCTGCGGTCGACCCCGGCATATATGTGGAAACCGTTCAACAACTTCGTTTACCGCGTCTTCTTTGCATACCGAAATCGCAGGTCGCGCGAGAGGACCCGGAGATGGGCAGCCCGGGTTTCATCCCCGTCGAATCCGGAACCCCGGCCCGTTCTGTACGTGGCATGGGGCAGGATCGGAGACGTGGTGCTCGCCACGGGACATCTCAAGCAGTTGCGCCGGTGGTTTCATCCCCGTCCAGTCTGGTTCCTGGGAAGATCCCGTGTGAAGCCTGTCGTCGAACCGTTCGTCGACGCTTTCCTGCCGTTTCCCGATCCGTCTGAGGCGGAAACCGACTCCGGTACCGCTCCCGCCGCCTCGCTCGAACGGATCGTGAACCAGTCGTTTCGGTACATCATCGCGGACATCCACACGTTCTACGGCGGCCTGTTCACCCTAGATTCCCTGCTGGCCGCCCTGCGGGCAGACCGGAAATTCGTCTACGAAGGATACTACCTGGGCAAGGACCTGGCGCCGGAACGGCCTTATCCGGCCGGTTACGAGATCGTGCCGACGTACGAGGGCCGGGCGGACCCCAGTACGGGAGACGACGGGTTCCATGTACTGAATCACAACACCCATTACATCCGGCATGTGCTTGAACAGTGCGGCGTCGAGACAGTGGACGGAGAGTTGTGGCGCCCGGACATGGGTCATATCGGGCCGGGGACGGAGGAATGCCGCCGGTTCGGGATAGAGCCGGGGGGTTACGTCGCGTGGCAACCCGCCAGCGAGAACCGGCGGAAAGACTATCCACCGCCGCACTGGGCGGAGACCATCAGCGCTTTTCCGGATCAACAGTTTGTCGCGCTGGTTGAGCCCGGGAAGGCCGCGGGCCTGGAATGGACAGCCTCGCATGACGTGCGGGTAATCGAGACGACATTATCCCGGGCAATGCGTTTGATCAGGGCGGCGCGCCTGTTCGTCGGACTCGATTCGGTGCTCAGCCATATCGCGGCTACGCTGGGCACGCCCACGGTGTGTGTCTGTCCGGACAGCCACCTCGGGTACTTCTTCCCCTATCCCCGCAACTACGGCTACACGAATCTGCACACGGTCTTTCATCCGGATTACCGGTCTTGCAGGGGCTGTTTCATGACATGCCGGCACGAACCCCTCACGTCGACCATCACCCGGGGCGCGCTTTGTCTCCGCGCATTGCCGCCCCGCCTGGTCATCGACGCCATCCGGGCCGCGCTATAGAACGAGACCGAAACACAGGTCGGCGACAGATTTGAGGACAAAACGGGAAGGAAGGGCGCACGCGATGAGGCGCTCGAGATCGAATGCGCCAAGGAGACCGAAGCAGAAGAGTGAGGACATGGTCTCATACCGTCCAGGTTCATCAATCAGGCGGCGCAGGCTGTCCAGTCCTTTGTGCAACACGACTTCATCCACTTCCCGATCGGACATGGCCGCCGCCATAAGGGCGATCACGGAGGACACGGGTCCGGAGGCGACCACACCCAGCCGGGGCGTTTTCATATGATTCATGACCGCCGCGAGCTGGGCGACCTGGAGGCCCAGCATCCGGCCGCCGCTCGATGAGAGCATCATCGTCCACTGGTGGGGCGCCTTGCCCAGTCCGCACGCGCCTTGCATGATCACTTCGACCGCCATGGCCGAAGATCCCAACCGGAGGGTTTCCTCCACCAGGCGCTCTGCCCCATCCATTCCCTCATCGGTCATGATCACGTGTGTTTTCCCGGAAACCTGCTTCGGAAGCGAGGATATCGCCACCGGAAGGATCCAGCCTTCCCGCAGACGGTAATGACGGCATGTCTTCCGGACCCCGTTATCGATCTTCGAGGAAACCGTCGTCACGGTCTCGACCGGAAAGGACCGATACCGCAGAACGGATTTGAGCCGTTCCCCGCCCGCGCGTCTCCATCGGCCCAGTGCGGATGCTTCACGAGGGGGCTTGCCACGTTTGAGCCCGTCCGCGACGGACCGGGCCAGGGCAACGAAATCGGCGTTCCCCGCCGGCGTTCCAACCGTCAACTCCTCTTCTGTACGAATTTCGTCTTCCGAGGGAATCTCCGCGTCACGGGCCTGCTCCTCCTGCAGGAAATGACGATTCAGAAACCGGTAGAATCGTTCCCGGTGTTCCAGCTCGTAATTGTGGGTACCCGGATCTACATTATTGTGAAACGCAAAGGCGTCCGGCCTTCCCAGTGCAGCGTAGAGCGGTCGAACCGGCTCATAGACAGAGGGTTTTGCCCTGGCGGTCTGGAAGCAACAGTCGTCGTGTTCGTTGTACAGCAACAGGGCGGGCCGCGGCGCAAGCATGGCCGTGAGCAGGGGATAGTCGGCCGTCATGGCGAGATCCGACGCGTTCTGTTCGATGTCACCCCGGTCGGCGCGGTGGTTGACCCGGCTGTCCAGGCCGATGTAGCCGGCGTTGGGCACGGCGAGCCGCACCCGTGTGTCCAGCGCGGCGAGGATGATCGTCTGCCAGCCGCCGCCGGACAGGCCGGTTACGGCCATGCGCTCGGGATCGACGGGATCCCGGGCCAGCAATACGTCCAGCGCGCGGCTCATGGCAAGGTAGAAAACGGCTATGCCGGCGACACCGCACAGGTCCAGGTAACTGGCGTTGTTGTGCTGGTATCCCGGACCCTGCAACTCGCCGAAGCACAGCCATTCGGGATTCAGGGCCACCATGCCCCGCCTGGCCAGGTTGACGCACCGCACCTGCTTGTAGTCCACCGCCTTTCCCGGCGGACCCACGTGTCCGTTCAGGTTCAGCACGCCCGGCGCCATTGCCGGTAACGGATCGGGTTCGTAGAGCAGGGCGGGAATCACCAGACCGGGCAGCGCCCTGTATGTCAGCTTGCGAATGCGGTATCCCTTGCCTGTTTCAATCACTTCCTTCCATTCGACATTCGACTCTCCCGACCTCCATTCCCCGGGAACCCCCTTGAAAATCACCTCATCCAGCATGGTCTGGCGCAGCTTCCCGGCTTCCTCTTCCCACGTTTCAGCGTCAGGAAGCTTGAATCCGGGTACGCGGTCAAGCAGATGCGCCTTCAGGGCATCCACCATGTGGAGTTCATGGAACGGCGCCGGAGCAGTCCGGCCGTTCTCCGGGTCCACGTCATGCCGGGCGCGGTCAGTCATCGGTGCGGCTCCTTTCGAATCTGGCTTGAGATTTCCGTATGATTCCCCGATACAGGCCGCATGCGCACTTCCACGTCGAGCCGGATATCTCCCCCTCCGTGCAACACGCCCCGCGTGGGTGAAACGTCCTGGTAGTCTCTTCCCACCGCCACCCGTACGTGCCGCTCGTCGACGAAGGTCGAATTCGTGGGATCGAATCCGGTCCAGCCGAGTCCGGGCAACAGGCACTCCACCCAGGCATGGGAGGTCATTCCCCGGTCGGCCGCGCCCCGGGCCGTTATATCATGCAAATACCCCGAAACATACCGGGAAGGTATACCCCAGGTCCGCGCGATGGCGATCATGACGTGGGCGTAATCCTGACATACCCCCCGCCCGGTATCCAGGATGTGTTCAATCGAAGAAGAAATCGAGGTGCTTCCCGGCACATACTCGAAACGATCGAAGAGCAGCTCGGAGAGCCGCTTCAACGCGGTCAGCGGATCGCCCGCGGGTTCGATCCCGTTTCGCTGAACGAATTGCTCTAGGGCCGAAGAAGGCCGCGCCAGACCGCTGTGATCCAGAAAGTCCCAGTGATGAAACGAATCGCGCCAGTCCCGGATCGTCTCCCACGCTCCGTCTTCGCACCGCTCCGGCAGCGAATCCGCGGGGATCATGTCAACTGTGGATCGGGCCGTGATGTCCAGGAACCGGTGTTCACGGTACAGGTGCAGCTGGTGCTTCATATTGCCGAAGCAGTCCGTAACCTGGAAGAGCGAACCTGCCGGTTCCGTCTCGATCAGAAACCGGTTTACGCGCTGGCTGCGATCCTCGACGGGTTTAAGCGCCAGGTACATCGAACAGCTGCGCACCGGGAGGTCGTAACGATACTTCGTCACATGTTCGATCTGGTATCGGAGGGTTTCTGCCATGGTGTCAGTGGGCGGTATGCGCCCCCAACGGGTAGTCGAAATAGGCGTCCATGATGCACTGGTGAAGCGCTCTGCTGTCGACGTTGATCCGGCCAAGCGCCGTGTGCCACGCCATCACGCCGTTTCGGCCTTCCCGGACAAGTCCGCACAGTGAGGCGCTCAGTTCCGATGCCTCTTCGCTCGAACGAGGCGCCGGACCGGGACCGATGGCGCCCAGCACGGCGCCGATCATGTCCACGGACCTGCGGATCGAACCCGGCAACATAGCGTCTGTCACGATCAGCTCGAGCACCTGGCCGGGTTGAACGACGACGCTATAGGCATGCACGTACGCTTCAAATGCATGGAACACGCGCAGCAGATTCGCCCAGTCCGCGTCGAATGACTCGTCCTCGCGTTCATGGGCGCCGATCTGTGACAACAGAACCGCGGCGGAGAGCTGCACCCGTTCGATGTATCTGCCCAGTTGGATGAAATGCCAGCCGTCGTCACGATACATGGTCGCGTCGGTCACGCCGGTGAAGGTGTTGATTTCCTCCGCCGTCCCGGCGTAAAACGACTCCGGCGTCGTCTTCCAGATCTCCTGGATGTTGAGTTTCTGCAGACGCAGGTAGGCCATGTTCAACGAAAGCCACATCTCGGCGCTGATGTAGTTACGAACCTGCCGGGCGTTCTCCCGAGCGTATCCGAAGCAGTTCCAGATGGAATCCGGGTTCGTGGGTTCGAAGGTGAGGTGGTCGGCCAGGGTGTATGAATCGGCGAGCGTGTAGTCATCGCTGCCGAAGGCTTCCAGGGTACCGGCGGGAGGCGACTGGTTCATGCTGCTGTATACCCGGTTCCATCCGAAATGGATCTCCCGAAGCGGACGGTCCACCAGCGTTTCCACCTGCAACTGCATCAGCCGGCACAGGTGCGCCGCGCGCTCGAGATACCGGGCCATCCAGTAAAGACCCTGTGCGCCTCTAGACAGCATTCATTCCCCCAGAACCCAGATGTCCTTGCCGCCCCCGCCCTGGCTGGAGTTTACGACCAGGCTGCCCTCGCGCAACGCAACGCGGCAGAAAGCCCCCGGGACGATGCGCGTCTCCCGTCCATGGAGCACGAAGGGGCGCAGGTCCACGTGCCGGGCCGCGGCCCGGCCGTCGATCAGGCACGGAGCGCGTGACAGGTCGAGCACGGGCTGCGCGATGAAATCTGCGGGATTCCCGCGCATCTCCCGGGCGTAAGCTTCCCGCTCCCCGGGGGTCGACCCGGGTCCGATCAGCATGCCGTATCCGCCCGACTCGCCCACCCGTTTCACGACGAGATCCTGCAGGTTGTCCAGTGTGTACTCCAGATCTTCCGGCCGCCGGCAGATATAAGTCTTCACATTCCTGAGCAGCGGTTCTTCGCCCAGGTAGTAGCGAATCATGTCGGGCACATAGGCGTAAACGCTCTTGTCGTCCGCGACACCCGTGCCCGGCGCGTTTACCAGGGTCACGTTTCCGGCCCGGTAAACGCCCATCAGGCCCGGCAAGCCCAGAAGGGAGTCGGTACGGAACACCAGGGGGTCCAGGAAATCGTCGTCCACCCGGCGGTAGATGACGTCCACCCGGCGCAGGCCGGAGGTGGTGCGCATGTACACGTAGCCCCCGTCGACCAGCAGGTCCCGGCCTTCAACCAGGGTTGCGCCGATCTCATGCGCCAGATAGATGTGCTCGTAGAATGCCGAATTGTATACACCAGGGGTGAGGAGCACCACGCACGGGTCGGTTTCTTCGCGGGGCGCGAGTTCGTGCAGCGTTTCACGGAGCAGGCGGCCGTATTGCTCGACTTCCCGCACCCGGCAACTGCGATACAGCCTTCGAAGATTGGTCTTGACGACTTTCCGGTTGGCGACCATGTAGGATACGCCGGAGGGTACGCGCAGATTATCCTCCAGGACATGAAATCCTTCGTTCGTTCGTACCAAGTCGGTTCCGCAGACCGCGACGTAGGTCTCGTGGGGCACGGGCACTCTCCGCATTTCCACGCGGTACTGGGGACAGCCCCGGACCATGTCGACGGGAATGACCCCGTCCGCGACGATGCGGGCGGGCCCGTAAACATCGGCCAGAAACCGGTTCAAGGCCTTCAGGCGCTGGGTAAGACCGGTTTCCAGCTGCCGCCACTCGCCCGCGGAAATGAGCCGGGGGAGGCAGTCGACGGGCATGATGCGCTCGTTGGTTTCCTCGTCGCCGTAAACGGTAAATGTGATTCCTTCGCTTGAAAAGGAATGGGTAACCCGTTCCTGCATGCGAACGAGTTCTTCACTGGAGAGCCGGAGCAGGGATTCGTATAGCGTGCGGCAGTGATCGCGCGCCATGCCGTCGGGGAGGAACATCTCGTCGTAGAAAGCGGCGTCCAGTTCGTACGTGTCGAAATCCATAACCAGGGGCTCCGATCCGTGTGACTACGAGATCCTTGTCCTGGAACTGCAAGGCATGGTGACGCGCTGATGACGCGCGAGCGCGTTGATGAGGCGCGCGAAGCATCCATCATACCTTACTCATGCATTTCTCACCTCTTCCTCATGCTTTCTGCCGGATAACATGTTATATTCGGAAATACAACAGATCAAGCGGAAGTCTGTTTCACGGAAACAACAGCGGCAGGTACTGCATGGTCATGTGCAGTTTAAGATCACATGTAATTAAGCTGTTGAAACATTTAAGAAGGTGGAACATTTTTGTTGCACTTTTTGCATGCCTCGGTATCTTGATTTGTCAAGCCAATTACACCGACCTGAATTCCGATTAAAGACGTTTGATCGATACTCTCCCTCGATTACCAGGAGCATCCCCGTTTATTAGCACCGCGGAAGGCGTTATATGGTTTTAGATTTCGGCAACATGCTCACCGCGTACTTCGATTTCATCTGGATGTCCTTCCTGCTGCTGGGTCCGATGCTGGTTCTCGGCCTGTTGCTGTCGGGCCTGATCCACGTCTTCATCTCCAGGGAAGCGATACTCAGATGGCTTCAGGACGACAGCCTCAGGTCGGTTTCCATAAGCTCAGCCGTCGGCGTTCCGGTGCCCCTCTGCAGTTGCTCAGTCGTTCCCGTCGTAGCCGAAATGCGTCGCAAGGGCGCTTCCCGTTCCTCCTGTATGGCCTTCCTGATTACGGCGCCGGAAACGGGAGTGGACTCGATCCTGGTCACCAATGCCTTCTTTGGGTTCGTGGTGGCCGTGATCCGGCCGGTCATCAGCTTTATCACCGCCGTAGTGGCGGGCATCTTCTGCATTGGCCTGATCCGGGACGACAGCGGCGCGGCGCGGCCGGGCGACGAAGATCATGACCACGATCACCACGACCACGATCACGACCACGATCACGACCATGATCACGACCATGATCACGATCACGACCATGGACACGATACGCTCCTTTCCGATAAGGACGACTGCTACGTGAGCCCTTCCGCCATGAAAGTGCTGATGGTGAAGTGGTTCAAAGGGATATCGACCATCGCTTCCACGTGGAGGTTCGGATCCTGGATCAAACCGGCCTTCTACCGCGAATTGAATCTGGTAGAGCGCAAGAAAACAGACGAGGCCACCAGGGAGGATGTCATCGAGGAAGAATACCCCGGGCTCGATTTCAAGAAGATCGTCAAGCATATCCTGCACTACGGCTTCGTCGAGATCGCCGATGATATCCTCTTTGCCCTGCTCGTGGGTATCGCCCTCGGCGGCGTGCTGTATCTCATCATTCCCGCGGACCTGATGGCCAACGAGTACGCCCGTTGGATTTCCTATCCCGTCATGATTATCGTCGGCGTCCCGCTGTACATCTGCGCCTCCGCGAGTACGCCGATAGCCGCCGCGCTGGTGGCCAAGGGGTTCAGCCCCGGAGCCGCCCTGATCTTTCTGATGACCGGACCGGCGACCAATACAAGCACGATCGCGATCATCATGAGCCAGTTCGGCACGCGGTTCGCAGCCGTATACGTTACTACCGTCATCCTGGTGACGGCCGCCCTGGGAATCGGCATCGACATCATGCTGCTGGCGACGGGACTGACCGTCTCCGTAAATCTGCTTCCTTCCGAGTCCGCGACCCTCCAATTCATCCAATGGGCAGGCGGCATCTTCCTGATCGTTCTTATCATCTGGCGGTTCCGCGCCGGAGCGATGCGCAGCGGCTACGAGGATATGATGCTCAATATCCGGCCCCTGTCCAGGCGCTGGCAGCAAACCTGGAAACGGCTGACCCGGAACCGGTCCCTGCGCGGTACGATTTCGCCGCGCACCCCCATGGGCATGATGCTGTGGGGCTTGCTCCTGGTCCTGTTCCTCGGCAGCGGCTTCACCGTCGTACACCCCGGCCATGTCGGATACGGCCGCCTGTTCGGGGAGGTCTACTGGAAAGACCTTCAGCCCGGCCTGCATTATCTCGCGCCGCGTCCCTTCGTCAGGGTGGACAAGTGGCCGGTGAAAGAGGTCAAGACCATTATGGCGGACACCCCGTACGAGTTCGTTTCGGGCGACCTGAACATGCTTATGCTCAACGTGGATGTCCAGTACCGGGTGAAGGACCCCTACACGTATCATTATCGCACGTCGGATCCGGCGGAAATCATCGAGGATACGGTCAGGGAACATATCCGTACCTTCGTGAACGCCCGCGACCTGGACGGGCTGCTCACCGCGTACCGGGCCGACCTGGAACGGGAACTCACCCGACTTTTCTCTCCGGATGTCTTTGAACAGGACGCTCAATCGGTGCTCGCCACCGTCGATCTCGTCAAGGTCAACTTGTTGAACGTCAGTCCGGCGGCCGAGGCGATCGGCGCGTTCAGGGAGATTTCGAGCGCCCAGGAGGACCGGGAAAGGATCATCGTCAACGCGCAGCGATTCATGGTTTCCCTGGTGCCCCGCGCCCACGGCAACGCCGAGTACGAAAGGGAACAGGCCGACGGAGAGGCTTTCCGCAGGGTAGTCGCCGCATCGGCGGAAGCCGATGCCATTTCGGTCATTGCGACCGCCATGCAGACGGCGCCTGACGTTCTCCGGAACATGTTGTGGAGAGAAAAGCTGGAAACCGCGCTGACTGGAAATCCCAAGATCATCGTGCCCAACAGACAAAGCTTCAACAAGGTCGCGATCTGGAAGAAGCGATCGGCGGAAGCGGCCGGCCGGCCCCCCCCCCCCCCCCCCCCCCCCACCCCCCCCCCCCGCGGCTCGGGGTGAACAAACAGGAACGCTACACAGGGCCGGCGCCCCCCCCCGCCCTCGGCGCGGGGGGCCCGGCGACCACC
>JAPOYX010000058.1:18888-24603 GCA_026706345.1 Gemmatimonadota bacterium
ATACTGAAACGCGATGCACTGAGAAACACAAACAAATTTTCGCCCCAAAAAACACACACCACAACGGGCGCGTCGCAGAAAGGGGGGGGGGGGTGGCCCCCCCCCCCCCCCCCCCCCCCCCCCCGCCATCCGCCAAGACAGGAGGAAAAGGCAAATGAACGGTAAGGGACGACGCGTCCGCACGGCCATCGTCGCGTTGGTACTGGCGGCGATCGTCTACGATTGCTTCTACGTGATCAACGAAACCCAGCAGGGCGTGCTGACGAATTTCGGCAATATATCGCCTCCGGTAAAGCAGCCCGGACTGCACTTCAAGTGGCCCCGGCCGGTCTCCCGGGTATATAAAGTGGACAGGCGGCTTCAAACGCTCACCGACGTGTCCCACGAACTGATCACGGAAGACCAGAAGAACATACTGATCAGCGGATATCTGCTCTGGCGCATCGTCGACCCTATCCTGTACGTGGAAGCCATAAGAACGGGCGAAAACGCGACCGAGCACCTGCGGGACCTTTACCTGTCGGGCAGTGGGATCGTCATCAGCAACAAGGCCCGGGACGCGTTCATCAGCCTGGGACTGGAACACGAAGACCTGCACGAAGCCTCGCGAGACATCCTGGACAGCGTCGCGCCGGTCGCCAGAGCCAACTACGGCATCGAAGTACTGAAAGCGGGGATCATCGAATACACGCTGCCCGTGGAGAACCGCCCGGCGGTGATCCAGCGCATGATCTCGGAACGCGCCCGCATCGCCGCGCGATACCGCAGCGAGGGCGAGGAGATGGCCATACGCATCGAGGCGCTGGCGATAAACGAACATGAGAAGCTCATGGCGGAGGCGCACGCGGAAGCCACGGCGATTCTCGGCACGGCGGAGGCGGAAGCGATGGCCTTGCTGGGCAGCGCTTATCGGAGGGACCCGGCGTTTTACCGGTTCATCCGGGCATTAGACAGCTACGACCTGATCATCGACAAGAATACGACACTCATGCTGCCCGCCGACAACGAACTGTTCCGGTACCTGGACAGCCGGACGGTTCCCCGATAGCGCGAGAGCGGAAACTCATGACCGACGATACCAGATCCTTGCCGCAAAGCACCCGCGTAATCTACGCCCTCTTCGATTCTGCACGGAGTTTCGGCTGGGGCCGTCTCTTCTGGAGCGTGATCGCCCTTTCCGTCGTCGCCGTGCTGGCCAGCGGATTCTATGTCGTCAAGAAAGAAGAGCAGGGCGTCCTGCTGCAATTCGGCAAAGTGGTGGACGCCGATATCGGACCGGGCCTGCACTACTGCGTTCCCATCGTCCATAAAATCCACATACGCAAAGTGAAACGAATCGTCCGCGTCCCCATCGAAAGCGAAGACGTTTCGGGCGATACGCACGTGACGTTGCTTTCCGGGGATACGAACCTGGTCGAGGTTGATGTCGCGGTTCAGTACACCATTGACAATCTGCGCAACTATCTCTTCGTGGTGACGGATCCTTCAACGGTCATGACCATGTGGGTCCGGGAGGAGATGGTCAACGTCGTGGGGCGGAATTTTATCGACCTGATCCTCACGTCCAACCGGAGTATCATCGAGCGCCAACTCCACGATTACCTCCTCGATCAACTCGAATCGGTCGATATCGGCATCGAACTCGTCGATCTCAACATCGTTGATATACGGCCCATAGAAGAGACGGTAGCCGCGTTCCGGGACGTAAACGACGCCATATCCGAGCGTATGCAATCCATCAGCAACGCCAACCTGCGGCGGGAGAAACTGATCGCCCGGACGAAGGGGCAGGCGGATGCGGTCATCATGGATGCAAGGGCCACGGCCAGAGCGCGCGTTCTGCAGGCCGAAAGCAGCGCCGGCGCATTCTCGAAACTGCTGGACGAATACCGGAAGCATCCGGCCCAGGTGGGCATTACCCGTTACTGGCAGCGTATGCGCACCATCTTCGCCGAGGCGAATCTCGCGGCGGTCAATCCCGGCAACGACGCGAATATCGAAGTCAACCTGATAGACGGTGGCACGGGGTTGGCGCCGGTAGACCTGGCTTTCGATTCTCCGGAAGCCCTGGCCGCGACCGGTCCCGATTCCCTGGACAGGCCGATCCTTTCCACCATTCCGCCAGCGATACACCGGTATGAGAATATAAACCGGGATGGATTCCTGATCGAAGGTCGATTTCATAGCCGGAACACCGAGCGGGATCATCTCCCGGTCGCCCGGCCCAGATCGCTCATTTTCGACACGCCGTCCATTTTCACGCATGGACATGTGTCGACCAGCAGCACGGATGTGGCAGGCCAGGCCAGCGAGAAGGCCATGGTGGAAAACATTCACGACGAAGAAAGCGGTGAAGAAGAATCAAAAAAGGGCACTGAAGGGAGCCAAAGTGATCCCAAGCAATAATCCGCGCGGCCTCGCCTGGGTGGCGGCTGCGATCGTCGCCACGTTGCTCGTTCAGCCCCTGCCGGTCCGGGCGGAGACGGGTATAACCTCCGACGCCATCGTGTTTGGCCAGAGCGCGTGCTTCACGGGTCCCAACAGGAACCTGGGACTGTATTACCGGGCGGGAATCCTCGCCGCCTTCGAGGAACGGAACCGCGCGGGCGGGATCAATGGAAGAGTCCTGCGCCTGCTGTCCCTGGATGACGGCTATGAACCGGAACAGGCCGCGGCGAACGCAGAGCGGTTCGCTGTCGAAAACGATGTGTTCGCGGTAATTGGCGGTGTGGGAACACCGACGGCCAAGCGGATTGCCCCCGTACTCCGTACCGCCAGGATTCCCTTTGTCGGCCCCTTCACCGGCGCCGACTTCCTCCGCAATTTCAGCCGGTTTCCCAACGTCATCAACCTGCGGGCCGGATACCTGGACGAAGTCGTGACCATGGTCGATTACATCGTAGATGATCTCGGCAAGAAACGGTTCGGCGTCATATACCAGGACGACACCTTCGGCCGCTCGGTACTGAGAAACTGCCAGGCGGCCCTCGATGCCCATGATCTGCCAATACTCGCCAAGACCGCCCATTCCCGCAACACCCACGCGGTCCACGCCGGCCTGTTCATGATAGCGAAGGCAGACCTCGACGCCATCCTGATCGTTGGGTCCTACGCGGCGAACTCGGAAATCATCAACCTGTCCCATTCCCTGGGTCACGATTATATCGTCGCGAACCTTTCCTTCGTTCTTTCCCAGGAACTGAAGAAACTGCTCGAAAACCGGTCGGAAAAGATCCTGGTGACCGAGGTGATTCCCGATCCGAACAGCAATGCCAGCCGGGTTGCCCGGCGGTTTCGAAACGCGCTGCGACCGGAGTACGGACAGGTTGAAACGGTGGCGACCCTGGTGAACGAGGTGGCCTTTGAAGGCTATATCCTGGGACGATTCGTCATCGACGTTGTGGAACGTATGGGCGGTGTGCTGACGCGGGAGCAGTTCATGTCCACCGCACTGTCCCCCGAGAAAGTCATGATCGACGACTGGAGCCTGGAATTCGCGCCGGGTACGAATTCGGGATCCAAGTACATCCGCCTGACGAATCTGGGTGAATGATAACCTTCAAGCGAGGTACGACCATTGAAGAAGGTAGATGAATTTACCGTCGAGGAAGTCGGCGAGGAGTGGTTGCGCGAGCTTTACAAGGTCGTCGCGCTTCGGCGCGGCACCATGTTCAGGATGATCACCGAATCAGCACGCCTCCTCTTGTTCGGTAACGCGGGCGGCGCCGCGCTGATCATCGGCTTCATGAGCGCGGCGACGGGAGATCAGGGTTCCACCTACCACTGGGTCAGCCTGTTTTCGTTGCTTGCCTTCGCCACCGGCACCCTTGCCTCGGCGTTGACGATGATCCTCGTGGCCGTGGTCTCGGTGAAGGAGGCCCACGGCGCCGAGAACGGTCTGAAGCGTTTCGTCGACGGGGAGATCAACCGGTCCCAGGTCATGTTTACCATCGAAGAACAGACCTTCCGCCTCGCGGATTCCGCCACTGTATCCGGGATTGTCAGCGCGCTGGGATTCATGCTGGGCGGGTTGATCACGATCGCCCTGCTCATGATTTTCTTCTGAGTTCATTCCTGCTTCGCAACTGCAGACTCCTAAGGCTGCCTCCTGACCCGGGATGGACGGTTCGGGTCGGGGGAGGAATCACCCCGTGGAAAACGGTACCATGCTGCTTCTTCTGGGATATTCCGTCGCGATCTTCGCCGTGTCCCTGCTGGGCGGGAAGCTCTCGGCCATCGTCACCCTGACCCACACGCGCACGCAACTGGTCATGAGTCTCGTGGCGGGATTCCTGCTGGGCGTCGCCATGTACCATCTCCTGCTGCACAGCCTGGAAGATATTCCCGGTCCCTATGCCGGTGAAATCGCCGTGGGATGCGCGGTACTCGGCGTCATCATGATCATCGTGCTGCTAAGGATCTTCCGGTTTCATCAGCACGACTTCAGCCATGAAGCAATGGCCCTGGAGGATCATCATGACCACGCCCACCCGCATGATCGCCATGGCGCCATGGACATCAATCCCAGAAGCGTGTTCGGCGTCGCCACGGGTCTCGGCCTGCATACCATAACCGAGGGTATCGCCCTCGGAGCCAGCGTGCGCATCGGCCTGTTGCACGACGGGGGAGCGATTCTGGCGGGACTGGGCGTGTTCCTGGCGATCATGCTGCACAAACCCCTGGACGCCTATTCCATCATCGGACTGATGCGGGTCTCCGGCTACGGGAGCCGGGCCTGCACGCTGACCAACGTCGGTTTCGCCCTGTTGTGTCCGCTCGTAACCGTGTTGACCTTTCTGGGCGTCGGCCTGCTGAGTCAGCTCAACGAGCTGCATATCGTGGGGTATGTCATGGCCTTCGCCGCCGGCGTTTTTCTGTGCATCTCCCTGAGCGACCTGCTGCCCGAGATCCAGTTTCACAGCCACGACCGCGGAATCCTCGCCCTGGCCTTCCTCATCGGGATCGGCCTCGCCTATGCCCTGTTCTATTTCGAATCAGACACCATGCACGGGCTGGAGACCCTCGATTCCCATTAGCATCCGCTACGCGTACGTGTAGGAACGTCCCGCAAAGCCAGTTGTTGATCGAGAGGAAAAACGGAAGGCTACGCGGTTTCCTGCGGGGCTTCGGCAGGTTCGAGTGGAAGCCTGATCGCCATCTCGGTGTATTCGCCTGGTTCCGAATTCACCTCGATAGCTCCTCCGTGCTCGCGAACGATATCATTGGAGAGCGCCAGGCCCAGCCCGGTGCCCTGGTCGGTAGGCTTGGTTGTGAAGAAGGGATTGAAGATCTTCTCGCGCACATCGGGCGGTATCCCCTTGCCGTTGTCCCTTATGCGGACGACGATCTGATCTTCCTCGCGCCGGGTGGACAGCCAGATAGCGGGTACGTAACCTTCATCCGTATCCGAATCTTCCCTTTTCTCGTTGGTCGCGTGACAGGCGTTGTTCACCATATTCAGGAATACCCGGGCCATTTCCTGCGAAACGATCTCGATCTGCCCCAATTCCGGATCGAAGTCCTCGTTGATTTCGAGCTGGAAATCCGCGTTGGACGCCCGCGCGCTGTGGTAGGCCAGGCGGGCGTGTTCCTCCAGCAGGGCGTTTACGTCCGTGGACTGCTTCTCACCCGATCCACGGCCCATCTGCAGCATGTCCCGGACAATGCGGTTGGCCCGTTCCCCATGTTCTCGGATCCTGCGCAGGTTATCCGTGA
>JAPOYX010000058.1:24613-36100 GCA_026706345.1 Gemmatimonadota bacterium
TACATCGTTTTGCTCTTCATCGAGTGTGCCCCCGCTTTCCGGCAGTTCTTCCTGCAGTTCCTCCAGCAGCTCTGACGAGGACTCCGCAAAGTTCTTCACGAAGTTCAACGGATTCTGGATTTCGTGGGCGACGCCCGCGGTGAGTTCGCCGAGGGCCGCCAGTTTTTCCCGCATGACGATCTGGTCCTGCGCGACACGCAGTTCGCCCAGCGTTTTCTCCAGTTCGTCGTTCTTGCCGCTCAGTTCCTCCGCGAGTTTTTCCACGAGGTTCAGCCGCTGCGCTTCGATCGAATGCAATCTGAACACCTCGAGGGCGGAGGCCATGTCCGCCACCTCGTCGCGCCCGTCCAATTCCACCTTCTGTTTCAAATCGCCCCCCGCCATGCGCCGCATGTGTTCCGACAGAAACTCCAGGCGACGCAGCAGGACTTTTCCGACAAACAACCACGCGATCAGCAACGCACCGACCAGACTGACCGCATTCAGCGCAAGGAGCAACTGCCGGCCCACCTGGATCGTCTCTGTCGACGCGACCGTCGCGGCCTGGGTGCTTGCCTGCGCGGAATTCACGAGACTTTCCACCTCGGCGACCAGTTCGACGGCTATGTTGCGATTGTCTTCGATCAGCGTGCGTTGTTGGGCGAGAAGTTCAAGATCCTCCGCACGAATCTGAAAGATCTGTCCAGCGCCGCTGCCCAGCTCGAACAACTGGGCAAATACGGGTTCGAGTCTTTGCCGCAAAGGCGCCGTGTCCAGGCCGGCCAGGCTCCTTTCGACTCCCCCGCTGGCCGATTCGAACCGCTCGAGCAAGGGCTCCAGCCGGTCGGCGTCCACGAGGTTGAAGACGTTCGACAGGATCCGGGTGCTGACGGTCGCTTCGGCCTGCAGCTCGGCGAGATGATGGTATCGCTGGAGCTCCACCTCGGAAAGATACTCGGTACGCGGCGCCGCGGGTTCATCGATGTTCCGGTAACCCGTGGCCGTGTAGAACAACTGGTCGTCCAGGGCCGGGACAAGGATGCCGGCCAGTTGGAGCTGGAGTCGCTCCAGTTCCCGGCGCAGCGACTGGCTCTGTTCTTCGAGCACGAAACGCCGCGCCACGGATTCCTCGATCATGCCGATGTTGGACATCAGCGTGTTGCCGCTTTCGCTGATTCGCTGAAAGCGTTCATTTTCCATGCCGTAGCCGGCGATCGCTTCCAGCTGCACCGCGAAGCTCTCCCGTTCTTCGGCAATGCTCGCGGTCACGGCTTCAAAGGCTTCGGGCGTCTCCGCAGCCGCCAGACGCGGGGCGGCGGCCGCCAGGGTTCCGCTCCGCTGTGCCACGCCAAAGGCCGCGGCGATTTCAGGGACGGCTACCTCGTTCACCTCACGCTGGGTTTCACCGACCTCGTTGAAGGCGAACCACGCGACCATACTGGTCATCATGGTGAGCGCTACCGCCGTACCGATGCCCAGATACAACTGTCCCGAAATCCGGGACGGACCCTTGTCGTACAACCAGAGCAGCCACTGCTTGATCATGGCATCACGTCCCGAAGGGTGTTGATGGGATGGTAACGGCCATCCGTCCCGATCACCGTGAGAAAGACCGCGTCGGAGCCCTGGTTGTCGCCCTCGCCGAATTCGAGACGCAGACCGCCCATATCGATGGTGCCCGCCCGGTTCAGACTTTCCACGAGACAGGTCCGCTTTACGTCCGGCCCGCAACCCTCAAGGGCTGTGATCACCAGCCGGCCGGCCAGGTATCCTTCGAATGAGACGAATCCAGGGGCCGCGTTCCGTGCATGCGCGGAAAGCGCCCGGCGGTACTGAACGGCGATGGCGATATTGCCGGCCGAGGGGAAGGGGACGACCTGCGAGACCAGGACGCCGCGGCCGTTGGGGCCCAATTCACCGGCCAGGGCATTGCTTCCAACGAAGGAAATCGTAGCGAAGACCGGATTGAATCCCACTCGCCGCGCCCATGAAATGAGCGTCGCAACCGGCTGGTAAGCGCCGATGACGACAACGGCGTCCGGCTTTCCACGTTGCAGATCGAGCAGGCCGGCCTTGATCGCCGTGGTGTTTCTCGGATACACGCCGATCGCCACCGGATCCAGGCCCCTGCGTTCCAGCGCAAGCCTGACGCCCCGATAACCTACTCTGCCGAAAGAATCGTTCTGATACATTACGCCTATGCGCGTGATGCCGAGATCGCGCGAAAGCCGGTCGACGATTTCCTCGGTTTCCTGGTAATAGGAGGCGCGCAGGTTGATCACGCCGGTTTCCGTGTCGTCCCGCAAGAAAATCGCACCGGTAAACGGGGCGATATAGGGTACGCCCGCCTGCGATGCGATGGGAACGGCCGAACGGGAGGTGGGGGTTCCGACAGCGCCGATGAGTGCGAATACGGCTTCGTCCTCGATCAGCTTCCGGGTATTCGCAATGGCGGCCTCCGGCTCATAGGCGTCGTCGAGGGTAATCAGCTCGAGCCGTCGTCCGTGCACGCCGCCCCGGCGGTTGACTTCCTCGAAGGCCGCCTCGATGCCGAGATTCATGTTCCGGCCGAGCTCCCGGGCCGGACCGCTGAATGCGGCAGACTGTCCGAACAGGATGCGTTCGCCGGATACGCCGGGCTCTTCAACCTGGGAGGCGTTGGCGCCGCTGTATTCGAGAGGTAAAGCGGGAGAGAACGCCGTCGCACCCAGGGCGAGTAGCATGGCGACCGCCCAGTGGTCGCGCGTTCGTCTCATTCATTGTCCTTCCGCTTGACGATCGTCAGGATGTTCTTGTTGTCTTCCCGGCGGTAACTCAGTTCATCCATCATGGTTCGGACCAGGTAGATACCCAGACCGCCGACGGCCCGATCGTCAAGCCCGGACTCGATATCCGGTTCCGCGGAGTCCGTAAGGGGGTTGAAGGCCTGCCCTTCGTCCCGCAACTCGATCGTCAGCGCGTCGGTATCCGAGTCCAGCACGATCTCGAATTCATGATCCGGATCGTTACCGTGGCCATGGGTGACGATATTGACGCCCAGTTCCTCGAGGACCAGCTTAACCTGGTATACCATGCCCGGCGGCCATTCTTCGGACTCGCCGAGCTCATCCACGGCCTCGTAAATGCGTTCCAGCTGGTCGAGCTTTGTAGGTAGGCAAAGGGACAGTCTTTTGCTCATGGATATCCCTAGCGCTGCAGGACGGTGACACAGGTAATGTCGTCGGACTGCGGTGTCTCACCGGCGAAGTCGTGGACCGCCTTGAAAACGGCCCTGTTCGCAGCCTCGGTGGTCTCGGGGCGGGATGCCGAGAATACTTCCTGCAGGCGTTCCATGCCGAATTCCTCTCCGTCGGCATTCATGGCTTCCGTAACGCCGTCGGTGTAGAGAACGAGGAGGTCGCCGGCAGAAAGCTCGACGGCCGACTGATCGAAATCGATACCGGGAAAAACCCCGAGGGCAACCCCGTCGGTTCCGGGGAGCAACGTCGAGCTGCCGTCGGGATGAACCACCAACGGGGGATTATGCCCGCCGTTGGCGTAGGCCACCTGGGCGGTCTCGGGGGTGTAGACCGCGTAGAAGGTCGTGACGAACATGGCCGCCTCGTTCTCCTCGGTAAGGAGATTGTTGACTTCTTTCAGGACGGCTCCGGGCGCCATGGCCCCGATGGCCGATCCCTTCAGCAGGGTCCGGCTCGACATCATGAACAGCGCGGCCGGGACACCCTTGTCGGATACATCGGCGATGGCCAGGCCAATCTGCCCGCCGGGCAGGGGGAAAACATCGAAGAAGTCTCCCCCGACCTCCCTGGCGGGTTCCATGTTCGCGAAGATCTGGCAGCGGTCGGAATCGGGAAACTCGGTCGGCAGGATGGATTGCTGCATCTGGCTGGCCACGTTCAATTCGTTCTGAAGCCTGACCAGCTTGTCCCGGGATTCCAGGGCTTCACGCCACTGCTCCATGTTCTTCAGGGTGCGTTCGATGGTAACCCGGAGATCCTGGAAATCGATGGGCTTGGTAACGAAATCGAAGGCGCCGCGGTTCATGGCCGTCCGGATGTTCTTCATGTCCCCATAGGCGGAAACCACCACGGCGCGGATGTCGGGGGCTATGTTCGGAATCTGCGCCAGCAGGGTGAGGCCGTCCATCCGGGGCATGTTTATATCCGAAAGGACCATGTCGATGTCGGGAACCTCGTTCAGGCGCTCCAGGGCCTCCACGCCGTTCTGGGCGAAATAGAGCGTATAGAGACCGGAGCGGACGTCGCGGCGCATCCGCTGCCGCATGAGATGTTCGAGATCCGGCTCATCGTCCACGATAAGAAGTTTATATGATGTCTGCGTCATTTCACCCCTTGAATCCGGCGAATCCCTTCGACGACCGACACGCTGGTGTGTCGAATGAACAGTACGCCGTGAAGCGGTCGGCACGAACGGACGCTTTACTGGCCGATCTTCTCCACGGCTTCCGCCTGGGTAGAGTGGATGGAAATGATCTTGTCGAACCCGCTGATTTCGAAGACTTCCCGAATCGGGTCCGACAGCGAACACAGCGCGAACGCGGCATTCCGCTTCTGGAGCAATCGTGCGATCAGCAGGATGACCCTCAGGCCGGCGCTGCTAATATAGGACAACGCACCGAAGTCGAGCAGCACCTTGCTGTCGTCTTCCGCGATGGCGCCGTTGAGCGCATCTTCGAATTCCCGTGCGTTGGCGCCATCAATTCGACCTTCAACCTTCGCAATCAGTACTTCATTTGCTCGGTCGATACTGATCTCCATGAAACCAACCCCCTTTACAGGTTTAGAAAACTGCCGTTTCCGGCGAAATCAGCTTTGTTTACTCCATTGGTCCAACTGTGATGCGCGACCGACTCGGGGTTCGGTTCAACGCACCAGTCAATTCCAGTCGTGCACAGCGGTCTCAACCCGAAGCGAGAATGGGATGCAACGGTCCTCCAAAGGGCTCGCCCGGTTTCAAACCCTGGTCACCACCCGCGTCCCATCGACCGTTGTAATTGACATACTCGGGTATGTAGATGATGGCCAGGGCTCTCCGCGGCGATGGGGTGCGATTCGGCGTAGCGTAGTGGAACGTACATCCGTGATGAAAGGTAACGCCGCCCGCTTCCATTTCCATCACGACGGGCTCGACCTCGATATCCGTACCTTCGAGGTCTTTCAGTACGCTCGCCCCTTCGGTGCTCAAGGCCACGGGCGCCAGCCGGCCGAACTTGTGCGATCCCGGGATGAACTGCATGCAGCCATTTTCCACCGTCACGTCGTCCACGGCGATCCAGGCCGACAAAGCGCCGACCTGATCCATGGGCCAGTACGGCGCGTCCTGATGCCAGTTGGTTGCCTTGCTGCGCTCACCGCCGGGCTTGATCAATCCATGATCATGGTATATGACCAGGCGTTTGCAATTCGATACCTTCCGCGCAATTTCCGCCAGCCGCGCATCGAAGGAATACTTGCGGATAACCTCGTAATCCACCCACAGGTTGACCATCTGGTTGAAGACGCGGTTGTAATCGTCGTCAGTCTCGCGTCCACTGCCCAGGATACGTTCTCTTTTGTCGGCTATCGTCTTGTCCAGCGCGTATCCCAGTTCCGTCATTTCCTCCCTGGAGAAGAATCCCGGAATCTGTAGATAGCCATTCTCCTGAAAGAACTCAACCTCTTCGGCGCCAATGTGATTTGGATTCATGTGTTCGCAGAACCCGGAAATTGGATCGAATTACTCATATATAGTCCAAGTTCCTAAAAACAACAACAATAAACGTCACAGTGCGGTATTTCGCACAAATAACATAATGAACCATCCGGTCAAGAATTTTCAACCTCTTTTCAAAACGAAGCGTTAATTTATATTTACTGATCCGTAAGAAACCCTCTGTCCTGTCCGATATTCACGGATTCAAGGAGATAACCATGTCGACTGACCGCTATCGAATTGGTGTCCAGGACTATATCGACTATCAGCACGACGGCTACCTGGTCGTCCGGGGGCTCGTGCCGGACGCCGAGGTGGAAGAGATACGCCGCCATACCGAGGAACTGATGAGCGGCCGGATCGTCATCGACGGCGTCGAACCGCCGCCGCCGGGACTGACTTCCGAACAGATGGGGCAGCACTGGCTGCGCATACACATGCTCCATCGGAAGCATGAACTGCATGAAAAGTACCTGCTGCAACCCCGGATCCTGGATGTGCTCGAAGCCCTGGCCGGTCCGGACGTGCTGGCGCTCCAGACCATGCTTTTCCTCAAACCGCCCGGGCGCGAAGGCCAGGGGTTTCACCAGGACTCGTACTACATTCCAACCTATCCCGATACGCTGATCGGTTCGTGGCTGGCCGTGGATCCCGCGGATGAAGAAAACGGCTGCGTGATGGTCATTCCGGGATCGCATCACGAACCGATTTATCCGGACGAGCACAAGCTGGGCCAGAATCACGCCGACGGATCCATCGAGGACCTCGGCGTAATCGAAGGCGCCAGCGCAACGGACGAATCCCTGAACGGGCTGGCACCGGTGGCCGCGAAATACCATGAAAGGGAGGTAGCCGCGTGCATGGAGCCGGGCGATGTCCTGTTCATTCACGGCCATCTCCTGCACAGGTCGCATGCGAACCGGACCGGTACGCGATTCCGCCGGGCTTTCGTCGGCCATTATTGCAACGCGCGGTCCTGGGTGCCGTGGAACCATGGCGCCGACTTCGAGGGACCGTCGGCGAACAACCTCCATATCCTGGCGCGAGGCAACTCCCACCTGCCCTACGCCATGCCGAGTTTCGGCACGCCGTGCGACGCCCTCAACCCCAGGGAAACGGCCGGGGGCATGCGTCCGGCGCGCATGATGGGCGACATGCCCACCTCGACCGTGAAGGGCGTCATGGTATCGCGTTGAACGAACTCACCTCAAGCCGGGGAATTGATCTGGGGAGCCGGAGACCGGGTTAACCGGTTTTCGGCACGTCGGATTGCCGGATTCGGCGCGTCGGACTGCCGAACGCCTAGGCGCCGAAGAGATGCCGCGCCTTGTGGATGGCGGTGATCATGGTATCGATCTCTTCGGAGGTGTTGTAGAAGTACACACTTGCCCGCGCCGTGGCGCCGTAGGGTGTACCGAGGCGGCGCATCAGGGGTTGCGCGCAGTGGTGGCCGGCGCGGATGGCGACGCCCTGCCGGTCCAGCACGGTGGACAGATCGCTGGGGTGCATGTTGTCCAGGTTGAAGGAGACGGCGCCGCCCCGCCCCGGCGCGCTGCCGTAGACGGTCAGCCCTTCTATTTCCTCCAGCCGCCCGATCACGTAGTCTGTGATCGCCCTTTCATGGGTATGTATCTGCTCCATTCCAATGGCGGAGAGGTAGTCCACCACGACCCCGAATACGATGGCGTGGGCGATGTTGGGCGTGCCCGCCTCGAATTTCTCCGGTATGTCCGCGCAGGAAAAACCGTCCAGGCGGACCTCGTCGATCATCGACCCGCCCCCCATGTAGGGGGCCATCGCTTCCAGCAGCTCCTCCGGGATCCATCGCTTCCAGCAGTTCCTCCCGGCCGTACAATCCGCCGATGCCGGTCGGACCGCACATCTTGTGGCCTGAAAAGGCAAAGAAGTCGCAACCCAGCCGCGCTACGTCCACCGGCATGTGCGGTACGCTTTGGGCGGCGTCCACGAAGACCAGCGCGCCGGCGTCGTGGGCCCGCTCCACGATGGTTTCGATGGGATTGACGGTGCCCAGCACGTTCGACATGTGCGCGAGGGAAACGATGCGGGTCTTCTCCGTGATCAACTGGTCGGCCTGGTCCATGTCGAGCGACCCGTCTTCGCGTATGTCGAAATACCGGAGCGCCGCCCCGGTCTCCCGCGCGAGCATCTGCCAGGGCACGATGTTGCTGTGGTGCTCCATGACGGACAGTACGATCTCGTCCCCCGCCTTGACGTTCTTTCGTCCCCAGGCGCCGGACACCAGGTTGATGGCCTCGGTGGTATTGCGCACGAAGACCAGGTTCCGGGCCGGCGCGTTGATGAAGCGGGCCACCCGTTCCCGGGCGTCTTCGTAGGCGTTGGTCGCCTCCTCGCTCAGCGTATGGAGTCCCCGGTGCACGTTGGCGTTCAGCCGCGTGTAGTAATCGTCCAGGGCGTCGAGCACCACCCGGGGTTTCTGCGACGTGGCGCTGTTGTCCAGGTAGACCAGCGGCTTGCCGTGGACCTTCCGGTCCAGAATAGGGAAATCGCCACGGAATCGCCGGGCGTGTTCATCGGACCGGCGGACCGCCTCGTCGAGTCTGCGTGGGGTTTCAACCAGCACTTCTTCCATGATTCCTTAACCGGATGCGATAACCGTATGCGATCAGTAGTCTATGCCGAGTTCGAGCTTGGCGTCTTCGGTCATCATGTCGATATGCCAGGGTGGCTCCCAGACGATTTCGATCAGCGCGTCCGACACTTCGTCTACGGCTTTCACCTTGGTCTCCACCTCGGCGGGGAGCGACTGGGCCGCCGGGCAGTTCGGTGAAGTGAGCGTCATCTTGATATTCGTCATGCCGTCCTGCTGTACGTCAATTTCGTAGATGAGTCCCATTTCGTAGATATTGACCGGGATCTCCGGATCGTAGCACGTCTTCAATACGTCCACAATCTGCTCTTTAACGGCATCCGTATCCATCCCTGAACTCCTGTGCGCGTGGATGTATCCGCTATCTTCCCGCCTGGCCCTGGGCCGTCGAAAGATTCCGGATGGTGGTTTCGAAAAGCGTATCCAGCGAGGACCGGACGGCGTCGATCCTCAGGCGCCGGATCAGGTCGGCCGCGAACCCGTACGTGAGGAGGTGGCATGCGCTGTCGTGGGACAGGCCGCGGGTCCGCAGGTAGAATATCTGGTCTTCGTCGAGCTGGCCCACGGTGGCGCCGTGGGTGCATTTCACCTGGTCCGCGTAGATTTCGAGCTGCGGCTTGGTGTGTATCATTGCGTCCGCCGAGAGCATCAGGTTCTTGTTCAGCTGCTTGGCGTCCGTTTCCTGGGCATCCTGATGGACGAACACCTTGCCGTTGAACACACCGCGGGACCGGCCGTCCAGTATGCCCTTGTACACTTCGTAGCTGTCGCAGTTCGGCACGGCGTGATCAATAGCCGTGTGATTATCCACATGCTGATTGCCGGTAACCAGGAACAGACCGTTCATGCGCACCACCGCGTGTTCGCCCGCGAGCCGGGCGTTCGTGTCGTTCCGGGTCAACGCGCCGCCCATGCTCATGTTGAAGGTGGAGATCCGGCCGTTGCCTTCCAGGTGGAGTTGCGTGGTGGACAGATGGGCGGCCCCGGCACCTTCCCGGTTGATCCGGTAGTGGTCCACGTGGCCGTCCCGCCCCACGGAGATTTCCGTTACGGCGTTGGTGAGGTATGCCTGATCCGTCATGCCGGAATAACTCTCGACCACCTTGAGATTTGCGCCGTCGCCCGCCACGATGAGCGTGCGTGGCTGCGTGGCCGTCGGGGTTTCGAATCCGGTGGTGACATAGTGCACGTGTACCGGGGTTTCCAGGAGCCCGCCGCGCGGCACGTAGACGAACAGGCCGTTTTCGAAAAGGGCCGTGTTCAATGCCGTGAGCCCGGCACCTTCGTAATCGGCATGGCGTGCGAGGTGCGGATGAACGAGTTCCGGATGCTCCACTAGCGCATCGGCAAGGCTGCGTACCACGACGCCGTGGGGCAGGTCATGTTCGCGCGACAAGACGGAGGAATACGCACCGTTCACGAACACCAGCCGGTGCCAGTCGTTTTCGCCGAACTCGTAGGGAGCCAGCGCGTCCTCATCAAGTTCCGATTCCGCGGGCTCCGCATGATAGGATGTGTCCGCAATGGTTCGCAGATCGGTGTATATCCAGTCTTCCCGGAGCGGGAAGGAAACCTCCCGGGCGACCGGCATCCCGAGCGCCCTGAAGCGCTTCATGGCGTCCGAACGGATCCGGTGCAGCCAGAGCGGCGCATCCAGGGACCGGATGCGATCGAAGGTGTCGTAGAACGCGGTGTATCGACTGGGCGTTGCCTGCTTCAGTGATTCCGTCATTTCGTTGTTCCATGCTCCCTGGCGTTAATCAGCCGGCTGCTTCCACTTCCTCGCGGATCCATTCGTAGCCCCGCTCCTCCAGTTCGAAGGCGAGATCCTTATGGCCGGACTTCACGATTCTGCCGTCGTACATGACGTGGACATAGTCCGGCACGACGTAGTCCAGCAGCCGCTGGTAGTGGGTGATGACGATCATCGCGTTTTCCGCCGTGCGCTGATGGTTTATGCCGTGGGCCACGATCTTCATGGCATCGATATCCAGTCCCGAATCCGTCTCGTCCAGGATGGAGAGCGTCGGCTCGAGCACGGCCATGTGGAAGATCTCGTTGCGTTTCTTCTCGCCGCCCGAGAAGTCCTCGTTCACGGGACGCCTGGCCAGTTCGGGGTCCATGTCGACCTGCTTCATCTTCTCGTTCAGCAACTTCCGGAACGCGCCGGCGCTCATCTCCGGTTCGCCGCGGTACTTCAGGCGTTCGTTCAACGCCGCCCGGAGGAAATAGGCGTTGCTGACGCCGGGGATCTCCACCGGGTACTGAAAGGCCAGGAACATGCCTTCGTTGGCCCGCTCCTCGGGGGTGAGCTCGAACAGATCTTTGCCCTGGAACCGTACCGTCCCGCCGGTTTCCGCGTATTCCTCGTGGCCGGCGAGGATCTTGCCCAGCGTACTCTTGCCGGAGCCGTTGGGCCCCATGATCGCGTGCACCTCGCCCCGATCGACGGTCAGATCGATCCCGTTGATGATATCCTGGTCCTTGATGCCGCCGCGCAGATTCCTGATTTCCAATAAAGCCATCTTTTTCGATTTCTCCTGTTATGATGCATCGGCCGCAAACCGGCCGTTCGCTATCCCACGCTGCCTTCGAGACTGATCCCGAGGAGCTTTTTCGCTTCCACGGCGAATTCCATCGGCAGTTCCTGGAAGACTTCCTTGCAGAATCCGTTGATGATCATGGAAATGGCGTCTTCGGTGGATATGCCCCGGGTCTTGCAGTAGAAGAGCTGATCTTCGCTGATCCGGGCCGTGGAGGCTTCATGTTCCACGCTCGCGGTGTTGTTGCCCACGTCGATATAGGGAAAAGTATGGGCGCCGCAGCGGTCGCCTATGAGCATCGAGTCGCATTGGGTGTAGTTCCGTGCCCCGTCCGCCTTCTTCAGGACCTGGATCCGTCCCCGGTAGACATTCTGGCCGTTGCCCGCGGATATCCCCTTGGAGACCACTGTGCTGCGCGTGTCCTTCCCCACGTGGATCATCTTGGTTCCCGTGTCGGCCGCCTGTTTGTTGCGCGTCAGCGCCACGGAATAGAATTCGCCGATGGAATGGTCGCCCTGCAGGATCACGCTGGGATACTTCCAGGTGATGGCGGAGCCGGTTTCCACCTGCGTCCACGAGATCTTACTGTTATCGCCCTTGCAGGCCCCGCGCTTGGTCACGAAG
>JAPOYX010000058.1:36110-37201 GCA_026706345.1 Gemmatimonadota bacterium
AATGTAGCGGTCTCACCGGCGTGGCGCGGGCGCGGGATCAGCCGCGCACTGATGTTACTGTTATCGCCCTTGCAGGCCCCGCGCTTGGTCACGAAGTTGTAGACCCCGCCCTTGCCTTCCTCGTCGCCGGGATACCAGTTCTGCACCGTGGAGTACTTGATCTGGGCGTCTTTCAGGGCCACGAGCTCGACGACCGCCGCATGGAGTTGATTCTCGTCCCGCATGGGGGCCGTGCAGCCTTCGAGGTAACTGACGTACGAACCCTTGTCGGCGATGATCAGCGTGCGCTCGAATTGTCCCGTTCCGGCCGTGTTTATGCGAAAGTAGGTGGACAGCTCCATGGGGCACCGGACACCCGGCGGGATGTAGCAGAAAGACCCGTCGCTGAAGACGGCCGAGTTGAGCGTCGCGAAGTAGTTGTCGCGGTAAGGCACCACGGTGCCCAGATATTTCTCTACCAGGTCGGGATGTTCCTGTGCGGCCTCGGAAAACGAACAGAAGATGATGCCCAGTTCAGCCAGTTTGTCCTTGAAGGTCGTGTGGACCGACACGCTGTCGAAGACCGCGTCGACGGCCACGCCCGCGAGCACCTTCTGCTCTTCCAGCGGAATCCCGAGCTTGTCGTAGGTCTCCAGCAGTTCGGGGTCCACCTCGTCGAGGCTGTTGTACTGCGGCGTGTTCTTCGGCGCCGCGTAATACACGATATCCTGATAATCGACCGGCGGATAGGCCATGTACTGCCAGTTGGGCTCCTTCATCGTAAGCCAGTGGCGGTACGCCTTGAGGCGCCATTCCAGCAGAAACCCGGGCTCATTCTTCTTGGCGGATATGAACCGGATGATATCCTCGTTGAGCCCCGGCGGCGCCGTTTCCATCTCGATGTCGGTCACCCAGCCCTCTTTGTATTCCTGCTGGGCTAAAGTCTCAATGGCTTCCATTTCCTCTCCTTGAAACGATTAAAACCTGCCGTGCTGAACCCGCCGTGCTAACGGGCTATCTGGATCGTGCCGCCCATCGCCTGGCCCCGCATGGTATCCCGGGAAACCTGCTCCACCACCTCGAGCACCTGGTGTTCCGTCTGCAGCAGGTCC
>JAPOYX010000059.1 GCA_026706345.1 Gemmatimonadota bacterium
TGATCAGCACGGCTTCGGCGTCCAGGGGAAAACCGAAGTGGTAGGCCGCCTCGATGGCGCCGATGGCGACCTTGTCGATCATCTCGAGGGCCGATGGAACGATCCCGCGGGCCACGACGCCGGCGACTGCGCGGGACGCATCCTCCACCGTGTCGAAAACCGCCAGGAAAGTCCGCCACGCCTGCGGGAGGCGGGTCAGCTTGACCCAGGCCCGCGTGACGATGCCCAGCATGCCCTCGGAGCCGATGAGGAGCCCGCGCAGGTCATAACCCACGGCGTCGTCCGCCTTGCCGCCGAACCACGTGACCTGCCCGTCCGGCAGCACCACCTCCACGCCCAGGGTGTGGTTGGTCGTCACGCCGTATTTCAGGGTGTGGGGGCCGCCCGAGTTCTCGGCGATGTTCCCGCCGATGGTACAGGCGTACTGGCTCGAGGGGTCGGGCACGAAATGGTATCCCCGCGGTCCGACTTCCTTCGACAGGTGCAGGTTGACCACCCCGGCCTCCACGAGCGCCCGCTGGTTCCGGAAGTCCACCTCCACGATGCGGTTCATCCTGGTCAGCGCGATCATGACCCCGCCGTCCGGCGGCAGGCTTCCGCCGCTCAGCCCGGTGCCCGCACCGCGCGCCACGAAGGGCACCCTCGCGTCGTGAAGGATCCGGACAACGGCCGCCACCTCCTCCGTCGTGGTCGGGTAGACCACGGCGTGGGGGGCGTTCCGGTCGATGGTCAGCCCGTCGCATTCGTAGACGATCAGCTGGTCCGGGGCGTCGATGACGTTCTCCCGGCCCAGCGCGTCCGCGAGCCGATTCACGAGTTGGTCTTTATCCATCAGGACGTCCCTGTCGGTCTGGGCGGTTCGGCATGCACGCAACGCCGTGCCGGGCGCTGCGCTACCCGCCGTGCTTCGATCTGGTCAGGTCGAGGAATTCCATCCGGGTACTGCGATCGTCCCGGAACACCCCGAGCATGGCGCTCGTCGTCGCCTTGGAGTGCTGTTTCTCCACGCCGCGCATCATCATGCAGAGGTGGCCCGCTTCCATGACAACGGCCACCCCCAGGGGATCGAGGCAGGTCTGAAGGGTCTGGGCAATTTGAGAGGTCAGGCGTTCCTGCAGCTGGAGACGCCGCGAGAATACGTCCACGATGCGGGGGATCTTGCCCAGTCCGATGATCTTGCCGTTGGGAATGTAAGCGATATGGCACTGGCCGAAAAACGGCAGAAGATGATGCTCGCACAACGAAAAGAACTCGATGTCCTTTACCAGCACCATCTCATCGTAGTCTTCCTCATAGATAGCGTTATTTATGACGGTTTCAATGCTTTTTTGATAGCCCTGGGTCAGAAAACGCAGGGACTGGGCCACGCGGTGGGGAGTCCGCCTGAGTCCGTCACGGTCCGGATTCTCGCCGATTTCCGCGAGCAGCGACCGCGTCAATCCCTCGATCGGGTCCATCGTGGTTACCGCTCCTCTTCGCCAAAGTACTCGAAGGCGTTCTTGGATGTCTCCACCAGGCGAATCCGATAGAGCGAAGGGTTCTCGAAATACGGAAGCAGCCGCTTCCAGATCGCTCTGAGCAACTCCTCCGAGGTCGGATTGACCGTCCGGAACTCCTCCAGGTCGTGGTTCAGATGCCGGTGATCGTAACGATCCACGACTTCCTGCCGGAGGATGTCATCGAAACGCCCCATGTCGATGACCGTTCCCGTCGCTTCGTCCACCGGTCCCCGGACCGTCACGGCCAGCTCGTAGTTATGGCCGTGTCCGTGCGGATTGTTGCACTTACCGAATATACGCACGTTCTCTTCGTCGCTCAACCTTATACTGTGCAGGCGGTGGGCGGCGTTGAACTCGACGCTTCTCGTGACGTAGACCATGCTGTCGTCTCCGGTGTATTCAATGTTCCTGGTCCGGCTTTCATGGAGCCGGACGCTCGTAAGCCTGCAAGGGCCGGTTCCGCTTCCCAGCGCATGCCAGAGATGGCGGGCGAGTCTTTCGCTGGTAGGCGCCGGACCGCCCAGCGCCCCGTGGTCATGGTTCAGGTGGCTCAGGTCCAGCGGTTCGATCACGTCGCCCAGTCGACGCTTGACTTCGGTCAGGTTCAGGACGACGCCGGTCCGGGGGTCGACCGCCCCCCCGAAGGTGAATTCGGCCACGTAGTCGTGGCCATGGCCGCTGCCGATGGCGCAGGCACCGTATACCCGCCTGTTCCTGGCTTCCGGCCATTCCGGGTTCCGGCACAGGTGCGCCGCCGAGAACCGGGCTTTTCGGGTGAGGAGCATCATATTTCGAAGGGTTCGACGGTCGGTGGGCCGAGGGGAAGGACTTCCGCGCTAGAGTGCGGCGACGGCGGCCGCCGTGACGGCCTCGACAGCCTGCCCGAGCGTACCGTCGAACACGGCGCCCGCGGCGTTCTTATGGCCCCCGCCGCCCAGGCCGACGGCGATCTGGTTGACGTCGATTTCCGGGCGGGACCGCAAGCTGATCTGGACCGAGCCGTCCCGGGCTTCCACGAAAATGATCCCGATTTCAATTCCGGCAATGGTCATGGTCACGTCCACGAAACCGCTGGTATCCGATGACAACGCGCCGGTTTCCTCGATCATGGCCCGTGTTACGGTCAGCCAGGCGATGCGGCCGCACCCGGTGAACTGTATATCCGAAAGCGCGCGGCCCATGAGACGGGTGCGGGCTCCGGTGTTGCGATGGTATATCTGGTCGTAGACCCGGGACGGATCGACGCCGGCGGACAGAAGCCGGGCCGCGACGATGTGGGCGCACGGCGCGCTCCTGGCGAATCGGAAGGACACGGTGTCGGTCAGTATGCCCGTGTACAGGGCGTCCGCCGCCCGCGCCGTAAGCGGCGCGCCCATCGAGTCGATCAGATCGTAGACGAGTTCGGCCGTGGAAGACGCCTTCGTCTCGATCACCGAGACCGGCGTAATCAGTTCGCTGTAGGGATGGTGGTCGATCACGACCTTGGCCGCCGCCGATTCCTCCAGCGGCTTCCGCAGACGCCCCAGCCGGTCCCACCCGTTGGCGTCCACGATGACGACCACGTCCACGGAACCCAGGCGCTCGATGTCCGCATCCGCGGCGGGCGCGAGGATATCCCCATCGGGGTCCAGCCAGGCATAGGCATCGGGGATGGCGTCGTTCATGGCGACGACGGCGTCCTTCCCCAGGGCCTTCAGACACTCGTAGACCCCCAGGGCGGACCCGATCGAGTCCCCGTCGGGATTGACGTGACTGGAGATTACGAAGGACTGATTCGACTCGATGACTGCCTTGACTTCATCCCACATGGCCATATTCCATGGGTCGGACCTGACGACGCCGCGCAACGCGTCCTTGCCTGACTCCGCTCCGATGAATCGGGGGACCTGACGACCGGTAAGAACGCCGAAAATAATCTCCGTTCGCCTTGCGTGTCAAGGTTAATCGTTGGCCTGAAGCAGATCGGGAACAGGTTAAATGATTGATAAATAAGCGTTTTAATTGACACGCCGCGTTCCGCCGGGTAGTATGCATGAAATCTACGGAAACCCATCGTATCAACGCCTTGCCGCCTCCCGGCGGATCCGGCCTTCCCCTCAGCCTCCTGTCCAGCACACGCCCATGCCGAACGCACTCGTCCTGTTTATGAAAGCTCCGAGGCCCGGGACGGTGAAAACCCGGTTGACCCCGCGGGTTTCGATGGGCGAGGCGGCGGAACTCTATTCCGCCTTCATCCTGGACACGCTTCATCTTGCGCAAAGGGTCACCGGCACATCCCTCTTCGTCGCCTGGACACCGGATGACGGGCTGGCGGAACTGCAGTCCGCCCTGCGCAGACCCGGCGGACCGGGCGGACCGGGCGGTCCCGACGTGAACTGGTTCGGCCAGCAAGGCGGCCATCTCGGGGAACGGTTGTCGAACGCCTTCGCGGTGTTCCTGAAAAAGGGGTGGGACAAAACGGTCGTGCTGGGTGGCGACAGCCCCCTCCTCCCCCACGCTTTCGTCGAAGAAGCCTTTGATTCGCTGGACCGTCACGATGTCGTACTGGGACCCGCCGCCGACGGGGGCTACTACCTGATCGGACTGCGCGGACTGCGCAGACCCGGCGGACCGGGCGGACCGGGGAGATCGGGACACGGGGGGAGGGCCGCCGGCCGTTACGCCAGCCTGTTCGAGTCCATTCACTGGGGCACGGACCGCGTTTTGCGACAGACCCGGGCGGCGATCCGGGCATGTGGGCTGTCCTGCCATGAACTCCCGACCTGGCACGACGTGGACCGTCCCGGCGACCTGGACCGGATCGCCCGCGACATACGGTCGCTGCGCGCCAGTGGCGATCATGTAACGGGGCGCCACACGGAGTCCGCGCTGGAGGCTGTCACCCGGGGAAGGAACCCTGCATGAAACCCGGTCGGGAAGACCTGAGACTTCTGCTCGCCCGCCTGCCCTCCGTGCACGCGCTGCAACGCCAGTCCGGCATCAGGGCGCTGCGCGACCGATTCGAGGACCGGCAGATCGATACCGCGATCCGCAAGGTGCTGCGCGACACGCGGGACAGGCTCCGGTTCCGTCCGCAAGAGGCGGAGGCGTGCCAGTCGGCCTGGCTGGCGCCGGGGACCCTCGCCGAAGGAGTCGCCGCACTCCTGGAGAGCGAAGTCCGTCCAGCGGACGGGGACCTGATCAATGCCTCCGGCATCCTCTTCCATCCACTGACGCGGGACCGGTACGCCGGGACGGCCGCCCGGAGGGCTTCGAAGTTGGCGCTCACGCTCGCGGCATTCGAGGACACCGGCCGCACCGCGAGGCTGCTGCGCGAGTTGACCGGCGCCGAAGACGCCCTGGTCGCCCGTTCCGTCTCCGCCGCCTTCCTTCTGGCGGTACGATCCCTCGCGGAAGGGGCGGAAGTCGTCATCAACCGCGGCCAGTCGGGGCTGATCGACGCACCTTACGACAGGCGCCCCGTGAATCCGGTGGCGGTCTGCCAGTTCGCGGGCGCCAGCGTGGTCGAGACGGGCGCCACCAACAAGACCCGGTTGTCCGACTACCTTTCCGTCGTGCGCGACCGGACCGCGCTGATCGTCACGGCCCGTCCGTCTACATACGCCCTTCGAGGTTTCACCGAAGAAGCCGGACAGGAAGAAATCGTTCGGGCCGGAGCGGATTCCGGCGCCACGGTACTTCACCTCGCCGGCGATACGACGTTGCGCCCGGTCCCTTCCGCCGCGTATCCGTCCGCGTGTTCCGTCGCGGAAGCCGTCCGATGCGGCACACCGTTGATCGTCATGGCCGGCGGCGGCCTGATCGGCGGACCGCCCTGCGGCCTGCTGATCGGAAGCCGCCGCGTCATAGCGCGTATGAGAAGACACGGCCTGTGGCCCTCGGTGCAGGCCTCCCGGCACGTGCGGGCGGGACTGGAGGCGAGGCTGGCTGAACTGGCCGACAGCCGTTGCGACCTCGAGTGCCATCCGGCCGCCCACATGCTGGCCGCATCCCGTGATGAGGTAGGCGCCCGGGCCCGGCAGCTTCTGGATCGTCTGTCGGAAAACGGCCGGCACCATGCGGCGTGTTCCGTGATCGAAGGACAGGCGCATCTTACGACGTACCGCCTCCCCGGCGACGGCATGGCCAGCTTCGCGGTATCGGTCCGGCCCGCGGGGATGCGGCCCGGAGACCTGGCGCGGCGCTGGTTGAAAGGGACCCCGGCGCTGCTTGTCGACTGCTGCCGGGACGGTATCCGGATCGACATGCGCGGCGTGGAGAAATGCCGGATTCCGGATGTGGCGCGCATCGCGAGGCCCGACTTATAACTTCAGGTTCCGGACGTGGCGCGCATCGTGAGGCCCGACTTATAACTCGTGGAAATAATAATACTTGTACGTGAACGGCGGGCCGGATATATTCGAAGCCGTACCACTGAAGTCCGTACTCATTCACATGGAAATGAGCTATCTTGCATCCTGAGCAAGCCATCTCCGACGTGATCCACGTCGGCAAGCGGATGTATGACCGGGGGTACGTAGCCTCGAATGACGGAAACCTCAGCGTACGGCTGTCCGAAGACCGTCTGCTGATCACCATGACCGGTGTCAGCAAAGGGTTCCTGACCCCCGAAAAGCTAATCGTCGTCGACTATGACGGAAGGGTGATCTCCGGAAACTACGTGCCGTCGTCCGAGATGAAAATGCACCTGATGGTGTACCGCGAGCGTCCGGACGTACACGCCGTGGCCCACGCCCATCCGCCGACGGCGACGGGGTTTGCCGTGGCCGGCGAAAATCTGCCCGACACCCTTTTGCCCGAGGTGATCGTCTCCCTCGGGTTCGTACCCATAGCGCCCTACGGGACGCCGGGGACGATGGAACTGGTCGAATCGCTCAGACAATACGTGCGGGATTATGACGCGGTCCTGCTGGAAAACCATGGCGCGCTGACCCTGGGGCCGGATATCGTCGCGGCATATCACAAGATGGAAACCATGGAACACTGCGCACGGATCGCCCTCGTAGCCCGCATGCTCGGCCGGGTCAACACCATAGACGAAGAGCGCGTGGACAAGTTGCACCAACTATACGGCCGGCCGTAATCGCCCGCCAGAAACGCGGATTCCGGGCCGAGGAACCTACATGACCACGACGCGCAGAGAACTGGTCAATGAAATCAGCGAGACGCTGGGACTGAAGAAGACGCAGATCTATCCCGTGATCGACGCGCTTTTCGAAATCATGCGGGAAAACCTGGTCGAAGGCAACCGGATCGAGATCAGGGGATTCGGCGCCCTGGAAATCAAGAATACCCGTCCGAAGCCGGCGGCACGCAATCCGCGGACCGGTTACACCATCGAGGTTCCGGCCCGGCGAAAGGCCAAGTTCAAGCCGGGCAAGATACTCAAAGAAGCGCTGCGCGCCCAGCGGAAGCGGCGGGATTAGTCCGGCCGGGCCCTGTCGAATCCGGTCGGCCCGGCCGCGGCCACAGGAACGCACAAGGCGCGCGGGGTTCGACCCCTCCACTCCGATCAGCGAAACATGCCTCCCTACTACCCGGTCGGCAAGCTGCCCGCGGATGATCTGGACCGCATACTGCGCCGCCATGCTTCCGGTACCGACCCCAGAGTGCTCGTGGGCCCGGGTATCGGCCGGGACGCGGCGGTCATCTCATTCGGCTCCAGCGTACTCGTAACGAAGACGGACCCCATCACCTTCGCCACCGAAGAGATCGGCTGGTACGCCGTTAACATAAACGCCAACGACGTCGCCGCCATGGGCGCGGCGCCCCGGTGGTTCCTCACGACCATACTGCTCCCGGAAGCGAAAACGAGCCCCGAACTGGTGGACCGCATTTTCGCCGGACTGTCCGACGCCTGCGCCGAGCTCGGCGTTACGCTCTGCGGCGGACATACCGAAATAACCCACGGCCTGGACCGGCCGCTGCTGATCGGGCAGATGCTGGGGGAGACGACTCCCGACGGATACGTTTCCGGATCCGGCGCCCGCGCCGGCGACCAGATCCTGCTGACCAAGGGAATCGCCATCGAGGCGACGGCCCTGATCGCCATGGAAAATGGAGACGAGCTCAGGGCCCGCTTCTCCGACGACTTCCTCGAGACGTGCCGCCGGTACCTCAGGCGGCCCGGCCTCAGCGTGGTCAGGGAAGCCCGTATCGCGATGGAAACCGGCGGCGTCCACGCCATGCACGATCCGACGGAGGGCGGACTGGCTTCCGGATTACGGGAAATCGCCGTTGCTTCCGGGGTCGGCATGCTCATCGAGGAGGACCGGGTGCCCCTCCTGCCCGAATCGGACGCCCTTTGCACGTTCTATGGCCTGGATCCCCTTGGCGTCATCGCATCGGGCGCCCTGCTCATCGTGGTGGATCCGGACCACGCGGAGCCTGTCGTCGCGCGCCTCTCGGAAGCCGGCATCCCGGCCACCGCGATCGGGTCCGTACGGCCTCCCGATTTCGGGATTCGACTCAGAAGAAATGGATCGCTCGTCGATCTCCCGGCCTTCGACCGGGATGAAATCGGCAGGGTATTCGAAGCGTCGTGACCGCATCCCGGTCCGGGAAAAAGCACTTGCATGCAACCCCCCGGAAGATTAGATTTGCAAATCGTAAAGCTGGAAACACGGCGTGCCGCAAGGGGTAGTTGGCCGGCCCGGTCCTGTTACCGTCTTCGCATTCCTTCAGGAGGGCATCATGGAAAAAGTGATGGAAATCATCGTTTTCCTCATGAAGCACATGCAGGATGAAAAGGGCCGCTTCAACGACATCGCCGATGTTTCCCAGACGCTGGTCGGTCACGGCTATACCCAGCAGGAGGTCAACACGGCCTTTGCCTGGCTGTTCGACCGCCTCCAGGCGCAGGCGGAAGTCGTGGTCGATCCGACCAAGCCGCTCCAGCCCAAACCCAACCGGATTCTGCACGCCGTGGAACAGCTGATGATCCAGCCGGACGCGTACGGCTACCTGCTGGAGCTTCGCGAACTGGGCCTGATCAACGATACGCAGACCGAGCTGATCATCGAACGGGCCATGCTGACGGGCGCCCGTTCCGTCACCCGGGATGACATCAAAACCATCGCCGCCCCGATCCTGCTTGAATCGGAATCCGGCCAGGTCATGATCTGGTTGCCCGACGACCTCGAAGACGGCATAATCGGAAACTAGAGACAGCCCCTCCATCATCCCCAGCGCGACTACGCACAAACATGCCCAAATCACTTGTTATCGTGGAATCTCCGGCCAAGGCCCGTACGATTAAAAAGTACCTGGGCAAGGATTTCGAGATCATGGCGTCCGTGGGCCATGTCAGGGACCTGCCGCCCAAGAGCCTGGGGGTCGACGTCCAAAATGGCTTCAAGCCCGAGTATGTCACGATTCCGGAGAAGGAAAAGGTCGTAAAGGAGCTGCGCAGCGCGGCGCGGTCGGCCGATCATATCTTCCTGGCGACGGACCCCGACCGGGAAGGCGAAGCCATAGCCTGGCACGTGGCCAGCCAGTTGGGCAGCGGCAAGAAGGAAGTCGGAAGGGTCCTCTTCCACGAAGTAACGCCTCAGGCGGTGCGGACGGCCATAGACAAGCCCGTCCCCATCGACATGCAGAAAGTCAACGCCCAGCAGGCGCGCCGCGTCATGGACCGTCTCGTCGGATACCAGGTCAGCCCCTTTCTCTGGAAGACGATCACCGGAGGATTGAGCGCGGGCCGGGTACAGTCGGTGGCGCTGAGGCTGATTTGCGAACGGGAAACCGAGATCGAGAAGTTCGAAGTCGAAGAGTACTGGTCCATAGCGGCTCACCTCCGGTCGGAGCGGGACGCCGTATTCCCGGTGAAACTGATCCGTTCCGGCGGGGAGAAGCTCCATATCCCCGACGAGGAGGCGGCCCGGGGCCTGATCGACGACCTGCGCGGGAAGGCCTTCGAGATCGACGACATCACCAGGAAGCGCACGCAGCGCAATCCCTATCCGCCCTTCATCACCAGCACCCTGCAGCAGGACGCGGCCAGGCGCCTTCGGTTCACCACCCAGAAGACCATGATGATCGCCCAGCAACTCTACGAAGGCATCGAGCTGGGGGACGAGGGGGCCATAGGGCTGATTACCTACATGAGGACGGACTCGACCCGCATCGTGGATGAAGCGGTCGAGGCCGTCCGAGGCCTGATCGCCGAAGTCTACGGCGCCGAGTACGTGCCCCCCAAGCCTCGCAGATTCAAGACCAAGCCGGGAGTCCAGGACGCCCACGAAGCGATCCGGCCCACAGCGGTGGACCGCAGCCCGGAAAAGCTCAAGTCCTTCCTGACGCCGGACCAGTACAAGCTGTACGAACTGATCTGGCTGCGTTTTGTGGCCTCCCAGATGCGGGCGGCCCGTTTCGACGTTACCACCGTGGACGTCCGGACCGGGAAGTACCTGTTTCGCGCCACGGGTACCGTGCCGACCTTCGCGGGGTTCCTGAAGGCTTACGAAGAACCTGTCGACGAAGACGCTGAACAGAAAGAGGACGAGAAATCCCTGCCTGAGTTGCGGAAAGACGAAAAACTCGCCCTGGAGAAACTCGAGCCGAAGCAGCATTTCACCCAGCCTCCGCCCAGGTACACGGAGGCGAGCCTCGTCAAGGAACTCGAGGTCCGGCAGATCGGCCGGCCCAGCACGTATGCCCAGATCATCAGCACGCTGCGCATGCGCAAGTACGCGGCCATGAAGCAGGGCCGATTCACGCCCACGGACTTGGGCATGGCCGTAAACCGTATCCTGGTCATGGCCTTCCCGGACCTGTTCGACGTGGCGTTCACGGCCAGGATGGAAGACGCGCTGGACCGCATTGAAACGGGCGAGCTGGACTGGACCGGCACCCTGGTGGATTTCTACCAGCCCTTCAATGCGCGGCTTCAGTCCGTTAACGCCCAGCGATCGGAACTGAAAAGCACGCTGACGGAGGAAACGGACGAGACCTGCGAGAAGTGCGGCAAGTCCATGATCATCAGGTGGGGGCGCAACGGCCGTTTCATGGCGTGCGGGGGATTTCCCGCGTGCAGGAACACCAGACCGATTAACGACGGCGAGAACGCCGGCCTGAACTCCGACGAAGTATGCGATAAGTGCGGTCAGAAAATGGTCGTGAAAACCGGGCGGTACGGCCCGTTCCTGGCGTGCAGCGGATATCCGCGCTGCCGGCAGACGCGGCCGGTCAACCTCGGCGTCAACTGCCCGGAAGAAGGTTGCGGGGGGTTCCTGACGGCGCGCCGGTCGCAGAAGGGCCGCAATTTCTTCGGTTGCAGCAACTACCCGAAGTGCCGGTTCGTGGTGTGGGACACCCCGGTCGATCACCGCTGTCCCCGCTGCGATTATCCCCTCATGGTCGAAAAACAGGAAAGGTCCGGCCGGTCGGCGCTGCAGTGTCCGAAATGCAAGCACCGGACCCGGCCCGCCGAGCCGGTACCCGCCGGTTCGGACCATGCGGACCATGCGGACCATGCGGACCATGCGGACCATGCGGACCATGCGGACCATGCGGACCAGAGGTTCCAGGAGGCGTGACCGATCATGGAAAAAGAGGTCGGCGAATTCCTTGAGCATCTCGAAATCGAGCGAAACTACTCCCGGCACACCCGGTCGGCCTATGCCGGAGACCTGGCCCAGTTCCTGTCTTTCCTCTCCGACCACACCGGCACCGGCACGCCGGCACCGGATTCCATCGACAAGTCCGATGTGCGGGCATTCCTCCACCACCTGCACCGGGAAGGTTTCAGCAGGCGGACCATCGCGCGCCGTTTCGCGGCCGTGCGGTCCTTCTTTCACTTCCTCTGCCGGGAAGGGGTCGTTGCCTCGAATCCGTGCGTCTATCTTACCACGCCGAAATGGGACCGTCACCTGCCCCGGTTCCTGGACCGGAACCAGGTGGAAGCGTTGCTCGGCCAGCCCGACCGCAGCCAGGTGCTCGGACTGCGGGACGCGGTCATCCTGGAACTGCTCTACGGGGCCGGCATGCGGCTGTCGGAACTCGTCGGACTCGACATCGGCGCGATCGAACTGACGGAAGAGCGAATCCGGGTGATCGGGAAGGGGGACAAGGAACGCATCGTACCGCTGGGCGGGCAGGCGCTGTCCGCGCTGGCATCCTATATGGACGCCCGTCCCCTGCTGATCAGAACGGAGCGGGAAGATACGACCGCGCTGCTGCTTAACCAACACGGCCGCAGGCTGACGGGCCGCGGGGTCCAGTACATCCTGGGAAGATATGGCCTCAGGATAAGCCAGCAGGGGCTGACGCCCCACGTTCTCCGTCATACGACCGCTACGCACCTGCTTGACGCCGGAGCGGATCTGCTGGCTGTCAAGGAACTGCTCGGCCACGAACGGCTTTCTACCACGCAAGTCTATACCCACGTCGCCCTCGACCGCCTCAAGAAGACGTACGACGACGCGCATCCCCGCGCCTGATTTATGAACCGGACGCCGGTCATTCTCGCTTTGATGGTCTCGTTCGGCATGACCGCCCTGGCCTGCGCCCGCGAAGGCATGCCCCCCGGCGGCCCCCGGGACCGCTTTCCGCCCTACGTGGTGGAAACCGATCCACCGGCGGGCTCGACCCACGTACCGTTGGACGTTTCCCCGAAGCTGACCTTCAACGAACGCATCCAGCCCCGTTCCATCGAGGGCAATCTTTTCATTGCGCCCATCGTCGAATTCGAAGCCGAAGCGAACTGGCGGGGCAACGAGATTACGGTTCGGTTCGAGGAGCCCATTCTGAGCGAGAGAACCTACATCATTCCGGTGGGCACCGGCATCAGGGACATGCGGGGGCACCGGCATCAGGGACATGCGGGGGAACCGTATGGATTCCACCTATGTATATGCGCTGTCGACCGGCCCGAACATCGAAGAGGGGGAGGTCAGCGGCCTGGTGGTCCACGAAGGCCGGCCTGCCAGGAATGCTTACATCTGGGCCTACAGCCTCTCCGGAAAGCCCGATCCAGACCCGGCCGGTACGACCCCGGACTACCTGATCCAGGCCGGCCGGGACGGTACCTTTACTTTTACTCATCTCTCGACCGACCGTTACCGTTTCTTCGCCTTTCTGGACCAGGGCAGAGACCGTCTCTATGACGCGGATGTGGATCCGGTCGGGGTACCGACACGAGACGTCGTCCTGTCTGAAGAGGAAATGGCGGACGGTCCAATGTGGTTCCGCATGGCCGTAAACGACACCGCCGCCATGCACGTGACATCCGTCCGGACCTCCCACATGCGTGAACTGAGTGTTTTCTTGAGCGAAGCACCCCGCGGAGACCAGGTCCAGGACCTCGACGCCTACGTTATCACCAGCGTGGAGAAGGAAGAAAGCCTCGAGGTCACGTCCGCGTACCAGGATCCGGCGGACCCGGCGACTATCGTGCTCACCACGGCGCCCCAGGTCCGCGACAGGGCGTATCTCCTGACCGTGAACGGACTGGAAAACACCTGGGGGGAACCCATCGACTCGACGGAAAACACCGCCGAATTCACCGGGTCGTCCACAGAGAACCCGCCGCGGCCGAGACTCCTGGAGGTTCAACCGGGCAACCGTTCGCGGGATATCGCGCAGTCCACCGAGCTCCTGTTCTCTTTCAGCGAGCCCGTGTTCATGGAGGAAGGGGCCGTGGTCCTGTTGGACTCCACGGGCCTGGAGGCAGGCGGGGGGATTCGATGGATTAACCCCACGGTCGCCGCGATGCGGCCCGATACCCTGCTTCAGCCGAGTGCCGAGTACGAGATCCTCGTACTGGCCGGCCTGGTTAAAAACGGGTTCGACCTGCCGCTGCAGGCCACGGGCGACCGTCCCGATACGCTCGCTTACGCCTTCTCTACCATCAATCCCGAGAGTTACGGTACACTGTCGGGGCGGTTCGAAGATGAAGACCCCGCGATCACGGGGCCCGTGGAGATCGCCCTTTACGGCGTACGGGACGCGGCCCCCTCGTCGGAGATCGAACTGGCCGGACCGGGTGATTTTCGGTTTGACAACGTCCTGCCAGGCCGGTACATCCTGCAGGCCTATCGCGACGCGAACGGAAACGGACGATATGATTTCGGTTCCGCGATGCCCTTCGTTCCCGCCGAACGGTCCATGGTCCACCCGGATACCGTGGAGATACGAACGGGGTGGGAGACGGAGGACGTAACGCTCAGGCTGAACCGCTAGTCCGTCAGCATCCCGGTGCATGAAAGGAGCTGTCCGTGAACCACGGGAATACCGTCCTTACTTTGCAGGACGCGGTGGATGTCCTGAAGACCCGGGGCATCGTAACCGTCGAAGGCGTGTTTTCACAGGAAGAGACGGCGGAGTTCCGGACCCTCCTGGACCGGACCATCGAGGAAGCGAGCCGCGTCGCGACCTACAAGGGGCGGCCGACCGACAAGCTTCTGGGCAAGTCGAGGGACACGGTCTGGCTGCTGTGGGAACTCTATGCCGTTTGCGAAGGCGGGCTCCGGTTCTCGCGGCATCCCGCCATCGTCCGTGTGCTGGAGCGCGCGCTGGGAGAGCCGGTCCGGCACGCGAGCATCGGCACGATGTTCGACAAGGTGGCCGGCGGGGACGCCGAGATCGGGTGGCACCAGGATACCTTCTTCATCGTCGATCCGCCGGACGACGGGGACACCGACCTCACGGGATACTGGACCCAGTTCGGCCACGTGCACGTCCGGCCCGGCGATATCGAATGGAAGGAAGACTACTTCCGGAAGACCATCATCGTGCGCATCAACGTGGATCCGCAGACCATCGAGAACGGCGCCATGAAGGTCCTCCCCGGATCCTATCTCGAAGGGCCTCTCGAACTGGCAGCCAGGCCGGGCGGACCGGGCGGGCTGGCGGACTATGTCGCCGCCCACGAACACGAGGCCATCGACTGCACGGCGGGCGAGGGCAGCGTCACCTTCTACTACCCCACCATGCTCCACAGTTCGGCGGTCAGCACGGCGCCGCCGGGCGAGCACCGGCGGGCCGCCGCACACCGGGTCCGCGCGGAAAGCCTGGAGATTCCGGGATGGAAATGGCCCGTGGACTGGCCGGAAGGCGCGGAACGGATCCGGCCGGAATCCGGTTTCGATCTGGACCCCTTCCCCTGATCTCCGCCTCCGGCTCCGCGCACTCCAGCATCGAGCCCTCCTGCGACGAGCCCTTCAGCACCGAACCCCGCCTCCGGCCCGACGTCTACCACCGCCCCGGTCCCTATCTCCGCCCGGACGCTTCTCCGCGTTCCCCGATGTACAGGGTGGCGAAGGCCGGCGCGAAACCGCTCCACCTGCGGTCGCCGAACCGGTTTTCCCCGATGCCCATGACCCAGGGCTTGACCAGGGTCGCGTTGACCATGTTGTGCAGGAATACGCCCGCGGCTTCCTCGGCCAGGATCACCTCGGCATCCTGGTACATGGCGACGCGTCTGTCCTCGTCGAATACCCGCGCGGCGGCATCCACCAGGCGATCGAAACCATCGTGTTGCCAGTCCTGCCGGCCCGATCCCGCGGGCTGGGAGCGCCACGGCACGGCGATCATGTCGCTGGGGTCCGGGTAGTCCATGTTGAACCAGAGAAATCCCCACGGGATCTCGTGGTCGCGCATGAAGGCGTTGAAGGCGTTGGTGGACTGCTGACGGAGATTCACTCTGATCCCCAGGTGTTCCCGGAACATCTGCTGCATGGCGACCACCACGTTCCATTCGTCCGGCGTCGGCGGCTGGCCCCGCACCCAGAGTTCGAGCGGGGGAAGTCCCTTGCCGCCGGGATAGCCCGCCTCCGCCAGTCTCTGCCGTGCCAGCTCTGGATCGAAGGCCTGGTACTTCCGGATCCGCTCCACCTGGTAACCGGGAAACCCTTTCGGCAGCATGCCGTAGGCGGGCGTGGCGCCGCCGCCCAGGACGACGTTGCAGATGGCCTCACGGTCGATGGCGTGGGCGAGGGCCTGGCGCAGCCGGACGTTATTGTAGGGAGGCTCGGTTGTCCTGAAGATCGTATAGTAGGTGCCGAAGTTGGGGTAGGTGATCAGCTCGCGGCTCAGGGCGGGATCCATACGCGCGTGGTGATAGTCGGGGCCCAATACGGCGATCCGGTCGAATTCACCGTTTTCATAGGCGGGCAGGCCCCGCCAGCCCGGAAGGATGAAGGTGAACTCAATGCGTTCGAGGTATCCCTTCCACGGTCCGTTGTAGTGGGGATTGAGCGTATAGGTCATGCCGACGCTCTTGTCCCAGGTCGCGAGACGCCAGGTGGAATTGGACACGCAGTATTCCGGTTCGGACCACTGTATCCCGTACTTTTCCACCTGCCACCGGGGCGCCGGCACGGAGGTAAAAAAGGTGAGTATGTAGGGGAAATAGGAACAGGGTTCTTCGGTTTCGATCACCAGCGTTCGGTCGTCCACGGCCCTGACGCCGACGGTCGACGCATCGCTTGTCTGCCCCGAGTTGAAGGCCCGGGCGCCCTTGATCGGATAGTAGAAGTAGGCGAAGATGTTGGCGTTGGCGGGATCGAGCAGCCGGCGGAAGGACCACGCGAAATCGTGGGCGGTCACCGGCCGGCCGTCGCTCCACTTCGCGCCCGCGCGGATCCTGAAAGTCCAGGTCACGTGGTCGTCCGCTACGGACCAGGACTCGGCCGCCGCGCCCCTGATCTCCATGTCTTCGTCGAAGACCAGCAGGGATTCGAAGAGGAAGGCGTTGAACTGGGCGTCAAAGAGGGATATGCCCACGTCCAGGGTGGACGGCTCCAGCATGCTCAGCCGGATGTACTGCTCGCCCAGGGGCGCGGCGTCGGCCGGCAGCTCCCGGCCCACCGAATTGACGCGCGACGCCTGCGTTCCGGCGCCGGATCCGTCACCCGGCGATCCGCAGGCCGCGATGAAAAACGCCGCGGTGCAGATAAGGGCGTGTATCCGTCGACGCATCGACCCCTCAAGTTTACCACGCACCGCCGGACCATGGGCTGCCTGCCGTCCATGCGGTCCGGCGCCGCAGGTTGCCCGCAGGCCAATCGGTCATTCTTCCGCGAAGGCGGCGTCGAAGGCCACGTCGGACGGCGGAAAGTCGACGCCCTTCGTGAAGTCGCAGGCTTCCTCGGCGCCATGCTCACGGTCCATACCGCTGTCTTCCCACTCGATGGAGAGGGGGCCCTGGTACCCGATCTCGTTCAGCGCGCGGATGATCTCCTCGAAATCGATGCTGCCGCGGCCGAGCGACCGGAAATCCCAGTAGCGGTCGGGATGGCCGAAATTGACGTGCCCGCCGAACACCCCGGCCCGGGTCGGGCGTTCCGACCACCAGACGTCTTTCATGTGCACGTGGTAGATGCGATCGCGGAAGGTCCGGATGAAGTCCACGTAGTTCACGCCCTGGTAGCCGAAGTGGCTGGGATCGTAGTTGAATCCGAAGGCCTCGCGGTTGCCCAGGGCGTCCAGCGCGCGCTGGGCGGACGAGATGTCGAAGGCGATCTCCGTGGGATGCACTTCCAGGCCATACCTCACGCCGACCTCGTCGAACACGTCCAGGATCGGATTCCAGCGCGCCGCGAAATCATCGAATCCCGCGTCGATGGACGACGGGTCCACGGGCGGGAAGGAATAGAGCAGGTGCCAGATCGACGAACCGGTGAACCCGTTGACCACGTCGAGGCCCATGTTCGCGGCCGCCCGGGCGGTCTGCTTCATCTCTTCGGCGGCGCGGCGGCGCACGCCTTCCGGGTCCCCGTCTCCCCAGACATGGGGCGGCAGGATCGCCTCGTGACGGGAATCGATCAGATCGCAGACCGCCTGTCCGGCGAGATGATTGCTGATGGAGAATATCTGCAGGCCGTGCTTTTCGAGCAGCGCCCTGCGGTCTTCGCAGTACGCCTTGCTCCCGGCGCCCTGATTGACGTCGAAATGGTCACCCCAGCAGGCCAGCTCGAGACCGTCGAACCCCCATCCCGCCGCCTTCTCGGCGAGGGTTTCAAGGGTGAGGTCCGCCCACTGGCCGGTAAAAAGCGTTACGGGACGGGACATGATCGGTTGCTCCTTTCTGTTTCATTTGCGACGCGGGTCCGCCTCTCCATCCCGCGCCGGTAGCTAATGCACGGGGCGGCGGCCTACAGGTCGGCGATCCTGACCCAGGCACCGTTTTCCGCCGACAGCGAGACGGCTTCCAGCACGGCCTGGTCCCGGACGCCCTCGTCGAAATCCGGATGGAGGTTGTCGTCGGCGCCGGCGATGGCCTGCATGAGATCGTACACCTCGTGGATGAAGGTGTGTTCCCAGCCGATGATGTGCCCGGGCGGCCACCACCGGTCCATGTAGGGGTGGACGCCTTCGGTCACGATGATCTCGCGGAAGCCCTGCACGTGGTCCTCGTCTTCCCGGTTGTAGTACTGAAGCTCGTTCATCTTCTCCAGGTTGAAGGCGATGGAACCCTTGCTGCCGTTGATCTCGAAACGGTTTCCGTTCCGCCGCCCGCCGGCGAACCGCGTGGCTTCGAAGGAGCCCACGGCGCCGTTCTCGAACCGGGCCAGCGCCAGGGTCGTATCGTCCACGGTCACCGGTCCCCTGCGGGTGGAAGTCCCGGCGCTGGCGCCCAGGGCCGAATCGATCTCGTCGACGATGGGACGCTCCTTGATGAAGGTCTCCTGCATGCCGGTGACCTCGGTGATCTCGCCGATGAGATACCGGGCCAGGTCGATGATGTGGGCGTTCAGGTCGCCGTGGGGCCCCGAGCCGGCCTTCTCCTTCTGCAGGCGCCACACCAGCGGGAAGTCGGGATCCATGATCCAGTCCTGCAGATAGACGGCGCGCCAGTGATACACCTCGCCGATGCGCCCTTCTTCGATGAGCCGCTTGGCCAGCGCGACCGCGGGCACCCGGCGGTAGTTGTAGGCCACCATGCTCTTCACGCCCGCCCGGTTCACGGCGTCGGCCATGGCCCGGGCTTCCGCGAGGCTGTTGGCCAGTGGTTTCTCGCAAAAGACGTGCTTGCCCGCTTCGGCGGCGGTAATGGCGATCTCCGCGTGGCTGTCGCCCGGCGTCGATACGTCGACCAGATCGATGTCGTCCCGGGCGATCAGGGTCTTCCAGTCGGTCTCGTAGCCCTCCCAGCCGAACTCGGCGGCCGCGCCCCTGACGTTCTCCTCGTTCCGGCCGCAGATGGCTTTCATGACCGGCACGCCGGCCGCATCCGGAAAGAAGAAGGACATGTCCTTGAAGGCGTGGCTGTGCGCCTTGCCCATGAATGAATAACCCACCAGGCCCACGTTGACGTTGCGTGCCATGTATTGCTCCTTTCTCGTCTCGCGCGCCGCCGGGGCGGTCCGTTCACCGCCTCAGCGGACGGTCCGGCTCACGAAGCCAGCTTTTCCTCTACGTAATCCTTCAACTCGTCGATGGGCACCCGGTCCTGCGCCATGGTATCCCGGTCGCGGACCGTCACCGTACGGTCGTCGATCGTCTGGAAATCGACCGTGACGCACAGCGGGGTGCCGATTTCGTCCTGGCGCCGGTAGAGTTTACCGATGGCGCCCGTGTCGTCGTATACCGTGCGTATCCTGCCCCCGGACTGCAGCGCCTTGCGGATATCCCGGGCCGTGGACGCGAGCCGGTCGTCGGTCCGCTTCAGCGGAAAGACCGCCACCTTGACCGGGGCCAGGTGGGGCTTGAGCCGCAATACCGTCCGGTAGTGGTCGCCGATGACCTTCTGGGACAGGTTCCTCAGCGCCTTGCCTTCCTTGATCCGGTCGGCGCCCGGCATGGCCAGGAGCGCGTCGATGCGCGGCATGCTTTCGGGCAGTTCGCTCGAAATGGACTCACCGAAGGAGAGCAGGGCGTCCCGCGCGTCGGCCGGCAGCTTCGTGTTTCCCGAAACGGCGGCGTTGAACGCTTCGAGCCCGCTGCCGATCCCGGAGGCCTTGTCCTCCGGCGGCGCCTTGACCATGGGTTCGTCATAGGCTTCGCTGAGGACGGCCAGCAGGCACCGGCCGACCCCCGCCGACGGCTCGACCACGAAGGGGATCACGTGGCGGTTCGTCTGCGGATCGAAATAGGATAGCCGCGTCGTGCTGGACGGGTTTTCCGCCACCTGCGCCGTGAGTTCGTACTGCTCCTGGTACCGCGTGTGGGAGCCCAGGTCGAAATCCGTCCGGCTGGCGATGCCCTCGAGCTCCTCGTAGCCGAGGGTGGGATACCCGTACATCAGGTCGTAGGTCTTCTTGGAGTAATGGGCGAGGTCCTCCCGCGGCACGTCGTGAATCCGGATGGCGCCGCGGGGTACGCCGATGTGTTCCCACCAGTCGAGCCGGTCTTCCAGCCACCGGTCCTGCCACGCGTCCTCCGTGCCGGGATGGACGAAGTATTCAATCTCCAGCATGTCGAACTCACGCACGCGGAACAGGAAATTGCGGGGATTGATCTCGTTGCGGAACCCCTTGCCCACCTGGGCGATGCCGAAGGGCAGCTTGCGCGCCGTGGTGGTCAGCACGTTGTTGAAATTGACGAATATGCCCTGGGCCGTTTCCGGACGCAGGTATGCGTAGGCGTCTTCTTCCGAGACCGGACCCACCTGGGTCTTGAACATCAGGTTGAAGGGCCGCGGCTCGGTCAGGTCCGTGGAACCGCAAGCAGGGCAGGAACCGTCCACCTGGTCGGCGCGCCACCGGCCCTGGCACTTGCGGCAGTCCACCAGGGGGTCGACGAAGGTCTCCTCGTGACCCGAATACCTCCAGGTCAGCGGATTCATCAGGATGGCGCTGTCGAGCCCCTCCATGTCATCCCGTTCATAGACGTTGCGCCGCCACCAGGAATCCACGATGTTGTTCTTCATCTCGACGCCCACCGGGCCGTAATCGTACAGTCCCTGCAACCCGCCGTAGATTTCGGAGCCCGGGTAGATGATTCCTCGGCGTTTGCAGAGCGATACGAGTTGTTCCAGCGAGACAGCGGGCACCGCGATCCTTTCCGATCCGAATGACGGGGAGATGACGGGCAGTACGGCGCTTTCGGCACGCCGCGCATAACGCGTTCAGCATAACGAAAACCCCGCGGAGTGTCAACCCAAAAGGCCCTCCGCGCACCGAAAATATAGATTGACATAAACAGGGGTCCCGCGCATTGATACATAGCGTTTTTTCGGTGCATCCCCATCTTTCGGAACCCTGATTCGACGCCTGGTGTACAGATGCATGAATCGACCATAAGCCATGACCAACTCGGCGCGGTCGCCGGCGACTTCCAGGGCCGGCCGGCCGTACTCCACTACGGGAACGCCGCCGCCGAATACCGGTCGGTCCGGACCGCGGCCGGCCTGTGCGACCTTTCCCAGCGTGGCAAGTTGCGCATGACCGGCGCAGACCGGCAAAACTTCCTGCACCGCGTGGTGACCAACGACGTGGAACAACTCGGCGCCGGCGAGGGCGTCTACGCCTGCATGCTGACGCCCCAGGGGAAGATCATCTCGGACATGACGGTCTATGTACGTGCGGACGACCTGCTTATCGACGTGGAACCGGGGATGGCGGGCGTCCTGCGGGACACGCTAGACCGCTATGCCCTCATTGACGCCGTCGAAATCGAGGAGGTCACCGCCCGGTACGGATTAATCGGCGTGTACGGCCGCAAGGCGGAGGCCTGCCTGCAGAGTCTGGCCGGCCCCGTGGACCCGCTGCCACCCTGCGGACACGTGGAGATCGAATGGAACGGCCTGCCCGTTACCGTGGCGCGGTCCCGCCGTACGGGTGAACGGGACTACGACGTGTACGTCCCCGCCGAAAGCGCGGATGAAATCTGGAAGGCATTGCTTGGCGGCGAGGGAGACGCCTCCTGCGTCCCCATTGGCTTCGATACGCTCGAGGTGCTTCGCGTGGAAGCGGGCATCCCCCGCTGCACGGCGGAACTGGACGACCGCATCATTCCCAACGAAGCGGTGAAGGACCGGGCGGTCAGTTTTGCCAAGGGGTGCTACATCGGCCAGGAACCGGTCGTGATGATGGAACACCGGGGACGCCCCAACCGATTGCTGTCGGGCCTCGCCATAGAAGGAGAAACGCTGCCCGAACGGAATGCCCCGATTCAGAAGGACGGCAAAGACGCCGGCTGGATCACCACGGCGGTTCATGGCCGCGCGGTACAGGGCATCATCGCGCTGGGATTCGTCCGGCGGAGATACAGGGAGTCGGGCGGACCGGTGGGTGTAGTGGTGAACGGCGGCCTGGCCGGCGCCGAAATCGTGGATCTGCCTTTCTTCGATCCCGCCCCGTAAACACCCGGCATTATACCGAGGCCTTCTCATCCCATGTCGAACCGTTCCTTCTCCCTCCATTCCCCCCTGGACATGCACATCCACTTCCGCGAAGGCGCCATGTTGAGGCGCGTGGCGCCGCTGAGCGCGGAGACCTTCGCGGGCGGCGTGATCATGCCCAACCTGGTGCCCCCCGTGGACAATCTCGACCGGCTGGAACGGTACGGACGGGAAGTCCGGGAGGCCGTGGGCGGCCACGCCTTCGAACCCTATATGACCCTGTTCATGCGGCCCTATACCGAAAGCGAACTGGCTTCGATGAAGGACCGTATCATCGGCGTCAAACTGTATCCGGAGGGCATCACCACCCACAGCGACGAAGGGGTCGGCGACCTCCGCGACGTGGAGGACACCCTGGCCCTGATGCAGGACCTGGGCATCCGGCTGATGGTACACGGTGAATCGACGGACTTCGTCATGGACCGCGAGCGCGCGTTCCTTCCCGTCTACGAAGACCTGGCCACGCGCTTTCCCCGGCTGGCCATCGTCATGGAACATATCACGACCCGGGAGGCTGCCGCGCTCCTGGACCGCCACGAAAACCTGTCGGCGACCGTCACCCTGCAGCACCTGCTCATCACCCTGGACGACGTGGCGGGTGGGCTGTTCAACCCCCATCTGTTCTGCAAGCCCATCGCGAAGCGGCCGGAGGATCGCGACGCGCTCCTCGCGCTGGCCCTCGAAGCCCACCCCGGGCTCGTCTTCGGCAGCGATTCCGCGCCCCACCCGGTCGACAAGAAAGAGTGCTCCGGCTGCGCAGCGGGAGTCTTCACCGCCCCCATCGCCCTGCAGATGCTCGTCGGACTCTTCGAAGAACACGGCGCGCTGGACCGGCTGCAGGCCTTCGTCTCGGACAACGCGAAGCGGATCTACGGGGTCACGCCCCCGGAAAAAACCGTGGTGTTCGAGAAGACCGGGGCGGCCATCCCCGAGCGATACGGGGAAGTCATCCCCATGTACGCGGGGCGGAAACTGGACTGGAAGGTGGCGGCGGTGCGTTAAAGCGGCCAGGAATGAAGGCGGGCAGCGGGCCGGCGTGCGGCAGCGAGCCGGAGTGCAGCGGCCCGGCGTGCGGACTACTCCACCCGGATGGCGTTCGAGATGATCCAGAGCCGCTGACGCTCGCCGCGCAGCAGGGTGCCGCGCAGCTGGTAGACTTCGGCGTGATAGACCCCCGGACCGGGAATCTCCACGAACAGCTCATGGCCTTCGGTCTCGATCAGGGGGACCTCGTCTCTGTACAACCGGATGCGCACCGGGCCCGATGACGGCGCGGTCACGTGCAACCGTTCTCCTGCCTTGAAACCGACACTGGACCCCATGGATACTCTGTCCGGTCCCATGGCGAGTTCGAAGGAAAACCCGGGGGCCGGTTCGTAGCCTTCCATCACCACGTAGCAGCTTGCGCGGCGGAGCGCGTCCACCAGGATCGCTTCGTCTGCCCCGGCATCGCCGGTCAGTTCCGTACCGGTGATCACGTAGGTCCTGATCAATCCGAACATGCGCTCGTAGGTGGGGAAGGACAAGTGGCGCTCGCCCCAGAGCGGTATGCGCTCGTGGGCGTCCACGCTGCCGATCACGGTCACCGGCTGACGCTGCGCGCGATGCATCCAGAGCCGGATGGCTTCGTCGGGACGGTCGATGAGGCTGTTGAAAACGCCGTCGGGCAGGAAAGGCAGGAATACGAGGGCACGCAACAGTTCCAGCACGCTGTCGTCGCGCCAGTCGCTGTTCGCGTTAAGCAACTCCAGGCCGTCCATCTTCTCCACCGTCCAGTCGGTCCAGGGCCGCCGTCCCGTGGGATGGGCGGCGATGGAGAGTCCCCCTGCTTCCGAAATCTCTTCGATCAGCGCGGGGAGTCCCAGGGGGCCGGCCTGCTCCACGTCCCTCCCCACGCCGAGGGCCAGCAGGTGTCCCGCGCTGGTGTTGACTTCCTCGCCGACGAGCAGGAGCAGTCCGCCATGGTACCCCTGGTGGCCGTCGAACCGGGGCTGAAGCGTATCGTGATCAGTCAGGAACAGGAAATCCAGTCCCGCGTCCTGTCCGGCCCGGACGATATCCGCTACCGTGCCGCCGCCGTCGGAGTAGGTGGAATGGACGTGTATGGCGCCGGTGTAGCGCGGCGGGAACTCGGGACCCGGTCCGGGCGACGCCGCGGGCCCTGTGGCGGGAGACAGTGCGGAACGGGGGGATTCGGACTGTATGAGCAGGCAACCATCGACAATCCAGAGCAGGAAGCAGGCCGCCGCGAGGACTTTCAACGTGTTTCGGAAATTCAGCATGACATGCCGCCTGGCGCGTACCCGCCTGTGTTGCCGCGAAGGGCGCGCCTGCCTGTGCTGCCGCGGGGGGCGTGCCTGCCTGTGCTGCTGTGAGGGGCGTGCCGCCAACCAGCGCTCGCCGGGAGAAGAACAGGCATCATACCGTACTCCAGAATGCGCGCTCTATATGGGTTATCCGGGGTGGTTTCCCCGACAGGTCGATCCCGATGACGTCGAAGCGGCACGGAAACTCGTGCCAGTTGCGTTCCTGCAGAAAACGACGGGCGGCCCGGGCAACGTGCTGTTGCTTCCGCGAGCCTACCCAGGATTGCGGATCGCCGAACCGCTGGCCCGTCCCGGCCTTGACTTCCACGAAGACGAGTTCCTCCCCGTCCCGGGTCACGATATCGATTTCACACCGGGATACGGAATCCCGGTAGTTCCTGGCGAGTATGGCATGGCCCTTCCGGCGGAGAAACGCTTCCGCGATGGATTCGCCTCGCGAACCGCGGGTATGCGTCGATTCTGACATGGCGATTCAGGTTTGCTGTTCGGGTTAAAGCGGGTTGGTCCGCCGGCGAAACGAACAGGGGCAGACTGGTTTCAGGCCGTGGCGATCCGGCGTCTTTTCCGGAGGAAGGAACGACGATGCACGTCGGACGGACCGTGGATTTCTAGCGCGGCCAGGTGCGCCGCCGTGCCGTAGCCCTTGTGCCTGGCGAATCCGTATTCCGGATAATCCGGGTCGCACGCGACCATGATGCGGTCGCGGGTCACTTTCGCGATAATGGACGCTGCGGCGATGGAAAGACTGCGCGCGTCTCCTCCTGCCACCGCGGTCTGGGGGCCCTGCCAGTCGATGGTGTCGATCCCGTCGATGAGCAGATGGCCGGGGACCGGTGAAAGGGCTTCCACGGCATCCTTCATGGCGAGGAGATTCGCGCGGCGTATGTTCACGGTGTCGATCATGGACGCGGCGGAACGGCCCACTCCGACTGCCGTGGCCAGGGCCGTGATTTCGTCGTAAAGCGCATCCCTTTTCGCAGGAGTGAGGCGTTTCGAATCGTCGAGGCCCGGTATCAGCGCATCATCCGGCAGAATAACGGCCGCCGCGATCACGGGACCGGCCAGGGCGCCCCTCCCTGCCTCGTCCACCCCGGCAGCGTGTCGTACGCCGCGGTCGAGGAGGGAGCGTTCCAGGACGGAAATGGACCGGAGTCTTTTCCGTTCCGCATCGTCCATCGATATGCTCAATTGCGCCGCTCGGCGATACGGGCGGCCTTGCCCTTCAACTTCCTCAGGTAATAGATCCGTGACTGCCGTACCTTGCCCCGGCGCAACACCTGGAGTTTTCCGATCGCCGGCGAATGCAGCGGGAAGATGCGCTCGACGCCAATACCCTGCGAAATCTTGCGGACCGTGATCGTTTCGCCGATGCCGTGGCCGGACCGCTGAATGACGACGCCCTGGAAAAGCTGTACGCGTTCCTTGTCGCCTTCGCGGACCTTGACCTCGACCCGTACGGTGTCTCCGGCTCGGAACTCCGGCAGGTCGGTCCGCAACTGGTCCTGGGTGATCGTGTCTAGTGCGTTCATGGCTGTAGCTTCCGTCCTTTCGAACGATCCCGGGCCTTAGTGCCGCCCGTTCCCGTTCCGTTGAAGGGTTTTCAGATAAGTCACGTCCTCTCCAGTCAATTCCACGGTTTCCAGCAATTCGGGACGATGCTGGAAAGTCTTCTTCAGGGCGTCCTGCCTTTCCCATCTTTCGATGCGCTCATGATGCCCGGAAAGCAACACCTCGGGCACGCGCCATTCCTGGTAGTTCTCCGGCTCGCCCAGGGCGCCGGGAATGAGACGGACTACGGCGTCCGCGATCATCATGGCCGGTATCTCGCCGCCGGTGACGACGAAATCACCCACGGAATATTCCTCTGCGCCCAGGCCCGTCGCCACCCGTTCGTCGACGCCCTTGTAGTGCCCGCAGATGAGGACCAGCTGGCCAAGTTCCGCGAAGGACCTGGCGGTCTCCTGCACAAACGGCCGGCCCCGGGCCGACAGCAGCACGGTTCGCGACCGGCCCGCCCGTTCCACCTCGTTCGCCTGGTCCGCCTGATCCGCCTGGTCCGCCTGCCGCCGGATATGGCGGACACCCCGGAATATGGGCTCCGGTTTGAGCACCATGCCCGGACTCCCGCCGTAGGCGTAGTCGTCGATGGTCTTGTGCCGGTCCGTCGTAAACGCACGGAGGTCATGGATGAAGATGTCCACCATGTCCCGCCTGCACGCCCGGCCCACGATACTCTCGCCGAAGGGACCCGCGAATACGCCCGGAAAGGCTGTTAGAATGTCGATACGCATAGTCTATACCGCTACGAGATCAGCCCCGGGATCTTTCGTATGACGATTCTCGATTCCTCGGGACTGAGTTCCACCACGATGTCCCGGACCGCCGGAATCATCGCCTCGCCCGCCGGCGTATCCACGACGAACACGTCGTTCGCCGGCATGGACATCACTTCCCTGACGACTCCGATCTCCTCACCCTCATCGGAAACGACCGCGCAGCCCTCGAGTTCAAACACATAGTACGCGTCCTCGGGCAACGGGGCGACGGCCTCTTCGGGCACCTGGATGTACGCGCTGCGAAGCCGCTCCGCGTTTTCCGCCGAATCGACCCCGAGGAACTTCATCAACCAGCTGTTCCCGTCCTGCCTGCAGCGCTCGATTTCGAGCGACTCCCGGCGGCCGTCCCTGAGTTCCACGCCGATCCGGTCCAGATCCTCGAACCGGCCCGGGGCGTCCGACAACCCTTCCACGCGGACGTAGCCCTTGAGGCCGTGGGGTTTGCGGATGAATCCGATATTGATCCAGTCTGCGCTCACTTACGCCCCGCCCCGGCGCACCGGCGGCCGATCCGCTTCCGGTCACTCGGCCGCGTCGGCCTCCGCCTGCTCTCCGCCGCGCCACTTCTGAATCGCGCCGCTCTTCACCAGAAGCGACCGCACCGTGTCGCTCGGCCGGGCGCCGCGGTTGAGCCAGTCGACGGCCTTGTCCACGTCCATCTCCAGCTGTTCCGGCGATATGGGGTTGTAGTAGCCCAGGCTTTCGATATACTTCCCGCCCAGGCGGGCCCTGTCATCCGTTACGACGATACGGTAAAAAGGTCTTTTCTTGGCTCCCGTGCGGCGAAGCCGAATGGCCACTGCCATGTTTCGCTCCTTTAGCTACCTGAACGGCAACATCTTATGACCGAGTTGCTCGAGGGCGCCCGGCCGGTTCAACTGTTTCATCATCTTCTGCATCATGTTGTATTGTTTCAGTAATTGATTCACCTCCTGCACGCTCGTTCCGCTTCCCCGCGCGATACGCCGTCGCCTGCTGCCGTTGATCACCACGGGGCGCGCCCTTTCCTGCCTGGTCATGGAACTCAGAATGGCGTCCATTCGCACGAGCGCTTTCTCATCCATATCCATGCCTTTCAACGCCTTCTTGTTGACGCCGGGCATCATCTCGACCAGCTCCTGTATGGAACCCATTTTCCCCAGTTGCTGGAGCTGCGACCGGAAATCTTCGAGGTCGAAGGTCTGCTTGCGCAGCTTCGCTTCCAGCTTGCGGGCTTCCTCCACCTCTATGGCGGCCTGCGCGCGTTCGACCAGCGACACCACGTCGCCCATCCCCAGGATCCGGGACGCCATCCGTTCGGGATGGAACACTTCCAGGGCGTCCAGCTTCTCGCCGACCCCCATGAACTTGATGGGCTTGCGGGTGATCTGCCGTATGGACAGCGCCGCGCCGCCCCGGGCGTCCCCGTCCATTTTCGTCAGGATGCAGCCGTCGATGTCGAGGCGCCGGTCAAAGGCTTCCGCCACGTTGACCGCGTCCTGGCCCGTCATCCCGTCCACGACCAGGAGGATTTCGTGGGGATGGACCGTCCCGCGAATGCCGCACAATTCGTCCATCATCTCTTCGTCGACGTGCAGACGGCCCGCCGTATCCAGGATGACCACGTCGCAGTCCTCCCGCCTGGCCCGGTCCACGGCAATCCGGCAGATCGCCTCGGGAGACCGGCCGTCCCCGAGGGATACGACCGGCACGCCCAGCTGCTCGCCCAGCACCTGCAGCTGTTTTATCGCCGCGGGCCGGTAGACGTCGGCCGCGGCCAGCAGGGGACGGCGGCCCGCCTGGATGAAGTGATGGGCCAGCTTGCCCGTGGCCGTCGTCTTTCCGGATCCCTGCAGACCGGCCATCATGACAATGGTCGGGGGCGTTTCCGCAAAGGCGATCCCCACGGCTTCCTCGCCCATCAGGGATACCAGTTCCTGGTGGACGACCCCCACCATCTGCTGTCCCGGGGACAGGTTCCTCAAAACGCCCTGCCCCAGCGCCTTCTCCTTGACCGTGTCGATGAAGGCGCGGGCCACCTTGAAATTCACATCGGCCTCCAGCAGGGCGCGGCGCACCTGCCGGAGACTGTCGTCGATGTTCTTTTCCGTCAGCTTGCCCTGGCCGCGGAGTTTTCTGACGATCCCCTCCATGCGGCCGGAAAGTTCTTCAAACACGGTTTTCTCCGATGCGGTCAGCCGTCTCTTCTCAGCCTCGCCGCCCGATGCGGTCAGCCGTCTCTTCTCAGCCTCGCCGCGAAACTCCCGTCGACGCCGTGGGTGGAAGGCAGCGTGGCGATTCTGCCCGCGCCGTCCAGTACCCCGGCCAGGTCTCCGGGCCAGTCTCCGGGTTTCTCCAAACGGAACCCGGGATGTCTGGCGCAAAACGCGGCCACGACCTCTTCATTCTCTTCCGGCTCAATGGTGCAGGTGCTGTACACCAATACGCCGCCCGGCTTCACCAGCCCGGCGCCGCTTTCCAGCAGCGCCAGTTGTTCGTTGCGGAGCCGGCCTATGTCCTCGGCTTTTCGCCGCCATCTCAGATCGGGCCGGCGCGCGAGCGTGCCGAGTCCGGAACAAGGGGCGTCCACCAGGACGCGGTCGGCCGCCAGATTCACCCCGGGCGACCGGCCATCCATGCCGACAAGACGCACCTGCCCCAACCCCATTCGCCGCCGGTTTTCCTCCACCCGGCGGAGTCGATGCGGTGACGTATCGCAGGCGATTACCCTGCCGCCCGCGCCGACAATTTGCGCAATATATGTTGTTTTTCCCCCCGGAGCGCAACATAAATCGACAATGGTCTCGTCCGGTTTCGGGTCGAGAAGGCGCACCGCGAGGCCCCCGCTTTCGTCCTGTACCTGGAACAAACCCGCTTCGTGGGCAGGCAGGCGGCGGAGGTCGCCCGCGTGCCGGATCGACAGGTAATCGCCGAGCCAGCGGCCCGGTTCCACGTGGATCCCGTGCCGTTCCAATGTCCCGGCGAGATCCCCCGTGCCGTTCCAATGTCCCGGCGAGATCCCGTGGCGTGGACCGCAAAGTGTTGACCCGGATGATAATAGGGGGCGTCCGGTTCCCCGCCCTCATGAGGGCGGCGGCGGCCTCCACGCCGTACCGCGCGACCCATCGCTTCGCCAACCACGCCGGATAGGAATGCGCGACGCCGAGTTCCGTGACGGGGTCTTCCCCGCATACCGGCCGCTCCAGCCGGTCCCGCTTTCGAAGGGCCGTCCTGAGGATGGCGTTGGTCAGACGGACGGTGCCCTCGTGTCCGTACCGCCTGGCCAGCTGGACCGACTCATGGGTGGCGACCGCGTCGGGGATCCGGTCCATCATCATCAACTGATACAGGCCCATGCGCAGGATATGGCGAATCCAGGCCGTCAACGAGTCCGGGTTTCCGCGCATCAGTTGACCGAGCATCCAGTCCAGGCGCCGCCGCCAGCGGATCGCGCCGTACACCAACTCGGTCGCCAGGGCCCTGTCCCGGTCGCTGCACGCGTACCGCCGGAAGAGGGCGTCGAGGGCCTCCCGCGGCAGGACGTCCCCGGTCTCCGCGCGATACAGCGCCTTCAGGGCGATCTCGCGTGCGCCGGGCGGGCCCGCCATCAACCAGACTCCGCATCCGGCGCGCCGAACCGGTCCCCGACCGCGGGACGGTATCCCCGCAGGAATTCCGCTCCATCGATCCGGCTTCGCCCCTCGGGCTGTACCCTGACCAGTTCCAGGCCGCCGTCGCCGGTCTGAACGGTGACGCCCCGGCGTTCGTCGGCGTAGACGATCCCGCCCGGTTCACCTCCGCCGTCCTCCCCAAGGCACACGGTACGGCTCGTTATGACGCGGAGATTCTTCCCCCGCCAGGTGGTGAAGGCCATGGGAACCGGGTTCAGGCCCCGCACCCTGTTGTGTATGGCACGGGCCGGCAGCCTCCAGTCTATGCGGCCGTCCTCCCGGGCAATCCTGGGCGCCGGCGTCGCGTCGCCCGTCTGGGGCCGCGGCCTGATGCCGTCGGCCGCCAGCAGGTCCAGCGTACGCAGGAGCAGGGCCGCGCCGATACGGGACAGGCGATCGTGCAGTTCGCCGGCGGTTTCTTCCGGTCCGATCGGCACGGTCTCCTGGCAGAGGATGTCCCCCGCGTCCACCTGCCTTTCCACCAGGAACGTGGTAACGCCCGTTTCCTCGTCCCCGCTCATCACCGCCCACTGGATGGGCGCCGCGCCGCGGTACCTGGGAAGCAGGGAAGGATGGAGGTTTACCGAGCCTCTCGGAGGGATATCCAGCAGTCCGGAGGGCAGGATGCGGAAGGCCACGACCACAAAAAGATCGGCCTCCAGGGCCCGCAGGGCGTGCAGGAAGCCCGGATCGCGCAGCCTGTCCGGCTGCCAGAGGGGAATGCCGTGCCGCAGGGCCGCATCCTTCACCGGCGATGAAACGGTCTTCAACCCGCGGCCCTTCGGCCGGTCGGGCGCGGTGACGATACCGGCCACCTCGTGTTCCGCCCGACCGATCAACGCTTCCAGGCACGGCACGGCGAAATCGGGCGTACCCATGTAGACCACGCGCATGTCAGACCGCCTGGCCGCTCTCCTTCAGTTTCCGCAGTTTGCCGCGGATGAACTGTTGGCGGAGCTTGCCGATGTGATCGATGAAAAGAACGCCTTCGAGGTGGTCGTATTCGTGGACCAGGACCCGGGCCAGCAGTCCGCTGCCCTCGATCTCCAGGGGGCGTCCGTCCAAGTCCGCCGCCTCGACGCGCACGACCTCGGGCCGGGTTACCTTCTCGTACAGTTCCGGGATACTCAGGCACCCTTCGTCGGCCGTCTGCGCGCCTTCCCGCTTGACGACACGCGGATTCACCAGCACCAGGTGGTCCGGGTCTCCCTCCAGAGACGGCCCCCCGCGGTCCCGGAAGAGCCCGGGACCGATGGCCCCGAGATTGACGACGTACATGCGGACGGTCTCGCCGACCTGCGGAGCGGCCAGCCCGATGCCCTCCGCTTCGATCATGGTGTCGATCATGTCCTCCGCGAGACGGCGAAGTGCCGCGGTCGTCTCCTCCACCGGGCGCGCTTTCTCCCGGAGGATCGGGTCGCCGTATATGCGTATGGGCCTGACCGCCATGACTGCTTCCTATTCTTCTTTGTTTCCCTTCTTGCTGCTGATCAGCCGGGATATGGCGCTCCGTTGCAGATCGATCCGGACGTCATCGGCGATGCGCACCGTGACCACGTCCGCCTTCAGGCCGGTAACGACACCGATGATCCCGCCCTGCGTCACCACCTTGTCCCCGTTCTGCAGGGCGTCCAGCATGGCCTGGTGTTCCCGCTGTCTCTTCTGCTGGGGCCGGATCAGCAACAGGTAGATGATCGCGAACATCAACAGGATGGGGATCATGGAGATCAGGAAACCCGGTCCGGAAGCGTCTCCGCCGCCGCCGGGACCCATGGCAAAGGCATCTTGAATCACTGGGGATACTCCTTTCTTTCCGTCTCACTGCGATACACGGTCAAAAACGACCTGCTCCACGCGCCGAAACGGCCTTCCAGGATGGCTCTTCCCATCTCGGAGACCAGGCCGACATAGAAGTGGATGTTGTGGAGGGTCCCCATTCTCGGACCCAGTATTTCTCCCGCGCGGTAAAGGTGCCGGACGTACGACCGGCTGAAAGTCCGGCAGGCATAACAGGAACAGGATGCATCGATCGGTCCGGCGTCGGCCCTGAAGCGGGCGTTGTAGATATTGATGCGGCCGGAGCGGGTGTACAGCGCGCCGTTCCGGCCCTCGCGGGTGGGAATGACGCAGTCGAACATGTCGATGCCCCGTCCCACGGCGTCGACGAGGTCTTCCGGCGTCCCCGCGCCCATCAGGTAACGGGGCCGGTCTTCCGGCAGGTGCTCGACGGTGGCGTCGATCAGGTCCGCCATGGCCGGCTTCGGCTCCCCGATCGACATCCCTCCGATGGCATAGGCGTCGAATCCCCGGTCCACCAGCGACCGCGCGCAGTCGACCCGGAGGTCTTCGTACACGCTTCCCTGCACGATGCCGAACAGCGCCTGGGGATGCGCTCTTTCTCCCTCCAGTTCGTCGAAACGCTTCCGGGACCGATCGGCCCATCGCAGCGTCAGGGCGGCGGAATCCTTCGCGTAACCGTAGTCGCAGGGATAGGACGGACACTCGTCGAGGGGCGCGATGATATCGGCGCCGAGCGCCGTCTCGATCTCCATGACGGACTCCGGCGTGAACAGGTGCCGAGAGCCGTCGATGTGCGACTGAAAGGTCACCCCCTCTTCCTGGATGGACTTGAGGTCCGAAAGGCTGAACACCTGGTAGCCTCCGCTGTCCGTCAACAGGGGCCGCCGCCAGTTCATGAAGCCGTGCAGCCCGCCCATCTCCCGGATCAATGCATGCCCGGGCCGGAGAAACAGGTGGTAGGTGTTGCCGAGTATGATCTGCGCGCCAGCGGCTTCGAGTTCCTCCGGCGTCAGCGTCTTCACCGTCGCCTGGGTCCCCACGGGCATGAACACCGGCGTGCGGATCTCGCCGTGGGGGGTCTTCATGCGACCGGCCCGCGCCCGGGAAGCCGGATCCGCGGCGAGCAGGTTAAAATCCAGCGACGCCATACCGGTAGACCCGTAGTCCTCCTGTCGAGTTATCCATGACTATTCCAGTGATTTTATGGGGCCCTCGCCGCGGCCGAGAATGAACTGCTGGACCAGCGGGTCGTCGCAGTTTCTGATTTCATCGGGCGTCCCCACCATGTGGATCACCCCGTCATGCAGCATGGCGATGCGGTCCGCGATCTTGTACGCGCTGATCATGTCGTGGGTCACCGCGATCGCCGTCACCGACAGCCGCTGGTTCATGTCCAGGATCAGGTCGTTGATGATGTCCGCCATGATGGGATCCAGGCCCGTGGTTGGTTCGTCGTAGAGAATGTACTCCGGATTCATGGCGATCGCCCTGGCGAGTCCCACCCTCTTGCGCATGCCGCCCGAAAGCTCCGCCGGCTTCTGTTCCTCCACGTCGGACAGGCCGACCATCTGGAGGCAGGTACGGACCCGTTCGCCGATCTCCGCTTCGGTCCGGTCGGTGTGTACCTTCAGGGCGATCCCCACGTTCTCGCCCACCGTCATGGAATCGAAGAGGGCGCCGCCCTGGAACAGGAAACCGAACCGCTTCCGGATTTCGTCCAACTCCGTTCCGTACAGCCTGGTCACGTCCCTGCCGTCCACCAGCAGCGTTCCGCCGTCCGGGTGCAGCAATCCGGTGATGTGCTTGAGCAGCACGCTCTTGCCGCATCCGCTCCGGCCGATGATGACCATGGTCTCCCCGGATTCGATGGTCAGGTTGACGTCCTTCAGCACCGATTTGCCGAAGGCCTTTCTCAGGTGGATGATTTCGATCATGTGTGGGTAACGGACGTACCGGGTGAAGAACAGTCAACCTGGATCTTCGTGGAACAGGTCGGGGTTTTCAAAGCGGGCGAATCGGTCCACGAAAACCAGGTTCACCGTACCTACGGGACCGTTGCGCTGCTTGCCGATGATGATTTCCGCGTGGTTCTCCTCGTGCTCCTCTCCTTCCCCGTAGCGGGCGGGCCTGTAGATGAACAGTACCACGTCGGCGTCCTGCTCGATCGCACCCGATTCCCTGAGGTCCGACAGCTGAGGCCGTCCATCCCCTCCGCGGGTTTCTACCGCCCGGGAGAGCTGCGAGAGGGCGACGATGGGGACATTCAGTTCCTTGGCCAGGGCCTTCAGGTTCCGGGAGATGGCGGATATCTCCTGCTGCCTGTTCTCCACGTTATTCGGGCCCCGCATCAGCTGCATGTAGTCGACGGCCAGCAGACCGATGTCCTTATGCTCGGACATGAGCCTCCGCGCCCGGGAACGCATTTCGGTGACCGACAACGCCGGAGTCTCGTCGATATACACGGGGGCGGTGGCGAGGGCCCCCACCGCGATGCTCAGGTTCGACCAGGCGTCTCCCGGAAGCCGGCCGGTCCGCATCAGGTGGGAGTCCACCCGCGCTTCGCTGCATAACATCCGCTGGGCCAGCTGGTGGCTGGTCATCTCGAGGCTGAACAGGCCGACGCCGACCTGGGCCTCCACCGCGATGTGGCGGATGATATTCAGGCAGAGCGCCGTCTTCCCCATGGCCGGCCGGGCCGCGATGATGACCAGGTCCCCGCGTTGAAAACCGGCGGTCATTTCGTCCAGCCGGGTAAACCCCGTGGGTACCCCGGTCACGGTACTATCCTGCTCGTGGAGTTTTTCGATGTTCTCGAAGGTATCGTGCAGGATGGGATTGAGCTGGGTGAACCCGCTGCGGGCGTTACGCTGGGACAGGGAAAACACCATCTGCTCGGCCTCATCCAGCAGGTCCGCGGTGTTTTCCGACGATTCATACGCCCGGGAGGCGATCTGAGTGGTCACGTTGATCAGCTTGCGGGCCTGGGATTTTTCGAGCACGATCCGGGCGTGGTATTCCACGTTGGCCGCCGTCGAAATGCTGTCCACCAACCCGGTAAGGTAGAAGGAGCCCCCCACGGAGGCCAGTTCCTGCCGCTTTTCCAGTTCTTCGCTCAGCGTGATCAGGTCGTTAGGTTCGTTCCGGTCGTACAGGGCGATGACGGCGTTGTAGATCTTGCGGTGTGCTTCCCGGTAGAACGCCGTATCGTCGAGGATCTCGACGACGGTCAATATGGCGTCCTGCTCCAGCAGCATGGCCCCCAGAACAGCCGCCTCCGCCTCCACGGCCTGCGGCGGAAGTCGTTCCGCCCCGTCGCTCCGGGTATTCATGGGCTCTTGCTCCTAAGTCGCCTTCGTATCAGACTGGACGATGCGATCGTATTCCTTCCGCAACATCTGTACATCCTCCCAGGTCGGCCGTTTGTAGGCCGGATTATGCAAGAGGCCGGACGGGTGGTACGTCACCAGGAGCTTCACGCCGTGATAGTCGTGAAACCTTCCGCGCAGGGATCGTATCGAGCTGTTCTGCTTGAGCAGGGCCTGGGCGGCGACACGTCCGAGGGCACAGATCAGCCGGGGCCGGACGAGACGGATCTGTTCCTTGAGTATGGCGTCGCAGGCGTCGATCTCATCGGGTTGCGGGTCCCGGTTGTTTGGCGGACGGCATTTCAGGATGTTGGTGATGTACACCTCGTCCCGGGTAAAGTCGATGGCGTTGAGTATGCGGGTCAGCAGCTTGCCCGCCGCCCCCACGAAGGGCTGGCCCTGTTCGTCTTCATGGGCTCCGGGCGCTTCGCCCACGAACATCACGTCGGCGTTTTCGTTGCCGGAGCCGAATACGAAGTGTTTGCGCTTGTGTCCGAGCGCGCAGGCCGTACACCGGTGGTACTTTTCATACAGGGCGTCGAGCGAACCGGCCCGGACGTCGCGAGATCCGGCCCGGGCATCCGGGACAGGCCGGCGATCCCGTTCCGGCATCGGGAGCGACGCTTCCAGTCCAGCCGGCATGTAGAGCGACTCCAGCCCCTGCTCTCCCTCCTGTTTCACGACCTCGGCGGTCTTGCGTATCAGGCCGGCCAGCAGCGCTTGTCGGCTCATGCGGGGACGCCTTCCCGGTTTCTGAGCAGCGCGGCGACCTCGTCCATGATACGGTCCGCCACGCCGGACTTGGACTGCAAGGGCAGCGTCTCCTCGCGGCCGTCGCGGTGGACAAGGGTGACGATATTGGTATCCGTACCGAACCCGGCGCCTTCCTTCGTGATATCATTGTAAACCACCAGGTCCAGGTCCTTCTCCGCCCGTTTTCTGCGCGCGAAATCGAGGCCGTCATGGGTCTCGGCCGCAAAGCCGATCAGCACGGGCGGCCTGTCGGCGGCCACTTCCTTCAGGATATCCGTGGTCCGCGTCATTTCCAGCGTAAGACGCTCCTCCGCCTTCTTCATCTTCCTCCCGGCCTGGACGCCGGGCCGGTAATCAGCCACCGCCGCCGCCATGATTACGGCATCCTGTCCTCCGCGGTTCCGCAGGACGGCCTCGTGCATCTCATCGGCGGACCGAACGCGTTCCACGGTGATCCCGTACGGGTCCTGGAGGCTCGTCGGTCCCGAGACCAGCGTGACCGACGCGCCGCGGCGCGCCGCGGCCCGCGCGACGGCGAAACCCATCTTTCCGCTGGAACGGTTCGTAATGCACCGGACCGGATCGATATCCTCCTCGGTGGGTCCCGCGCTCACCAGCACGTTGCATCCGGCCAGGTCCGGGTCGGGATCGGCAAGGATGGCGATCGCCTCCACGATACGGTCCGGGCCCGCCAGCCTGCCGTCACCCGTTTCTCCATTGGCCAGCACGCCGAATTCCGGATCGACGACGTGAACGCCCCGGCTTCTGAGCCGTTCGAGATTCGCCTGGACGGCCTCGTTTCTCCACATGCGGAAATTCATGGCCGGCGCCAGGCAGCAGGGCGCTTCACAGGCGAGCATCACGGTGGAGAGCAGGTCGTCCCCCAGGCCGTTCGCCATCTTTCCGATGATATTGGCCGTGGCGGGCACTATGGCCACCGCATCGGCCCAGACCGCGAGATCGATGTGCTCTTCACCGGACGCGCCGGCTTCGGGAAACTGCTCGACAGCCACGGGATGCGCGGTCAAGGCGCTGAACGTTACGGCCCCCACGAAGGCGCCGGCTTCACGCGTCATGACCACGCGGACGTCCGCCTTCTCCTGAACGAGTCCGCGGGCTACTTCCGCCGCCTTGTAGGCCGAAATGCTGCCCGTCACCCCCAGGACTATCCGGCGACCTTTCAACCTGGACATCGGGAACCCCTGTTTTACGCTTCGGCCTCGTCGTTCCCGGCCGACTGGTAGTCATAGCGCAACTCGTCGCCGAGCAGGCGGTCCAGCGCGATGGTCGTCACTTTTTCGGCACGGTCTTCCTGCGTACCCAGCATCTTGTTGTGGAGATTGATTCGCCGGGCTTCCAGGGCGGTAACCATGACGGCTTCGTAGATGTTCTCGGCGGCATCCCTCATGCGTTCCTGGGATATGTACTGCGCTGATCTTCTGGTATTCATTGCGGCTCCCATCGACTGATGCGACGCCGTTCGGCGGCTATGATCCCTCGAATGGCGTCGACGGTTGACTGCTGCTTTCCCTCGTCATTGTCCACCCCGTAGTCATAAGCGGGAAGGTACTTCATTTCGGTACGCGCCTTGATCAGCCTTTTCTGTATCTGTTCATCCGTTTCCAGGCCCCGTTGTTTCAACCGCCTTGACAGGCTGTCCAGGGAAGGTGGTACAAGAAAGACGAGAACGGCCTCGGGGAATATGGCCTTGACGGCCCGTCCGCCCTGAACATCGATGACCAGCAGGGCCACCGCCCCGGATCGAATGACCCGCTCTACAGTCTCCCGCGGGGTGCCGTAAAGCACACCGTCGTATACTTCCGCCCATTCGAGAAAGGTGCCCTGACGGATCTTCGCCTTGAATTCGTCGGTACTGACGAAATGGTAATCTACGCCATCTTCCTCGTTCGACCGCTTCGTCCGGGTCGTCATGGATATCGACCTGACGATGGTCGAATCTCCGGAGGTGAGCAACTCGCCAATCGTGGTTTTCCCCGTGCCTGACGGCGCGGACAGGACCAGGCAGAACCCCTTGGAAGCCGAACGGGAGAGTGGAACGAAATCACTCAATATTCTGCACCTGTTCACGAACCTTCTCGAGTTCTTCCTTGGCCTGGATGACGGAATGACTGATTTCCGTGTCATTCCCCTTCGACCCGATGGTGTTGATCTCCCGGTTCATCTCCTGTATCAGGAAGTTGAGACGTCTTCCCGCACTCCCGTCGGCCTCGAGCGCTTCCATAAACGCATCGCAGTGGGTTCTCAGGCGGACGCATTCCTCGGTCACGTCGATGCGCTCCGCAAACAGGGTTATTTCCATGGCCACCCGCTGCGGATCGAGCTGACGTTCATCCAGCAGGTCGACGAGCCGGTTGTTCAAGCGTTCCCGGTACTCGACCACCCGGTCCGGCGCCCGGTCCTCGATCGCGCGCAGTATGGCCAGTATGGCTTCGACCCGGATACGCAAGTCTGTTTCGAGGGCCCTGCCCTCGCTCCTCTTCATCTCCTTGAAAGCGGCCAGCGCTTTCACCAGGGCGGCTTCCATCCCCGTCCAGCGCTCGGACGGATCGACTTCTTCGTTTTCCGGCGTCACCAGGCCCGGATAAGCGGCGACCATATCGAGGGACACATCGCCCGAAACGCCAAGTTGCTCCTTGAGTTCCCTCAGCGCGTCGCAGTACTTCTTCCCGGCCTCCACGTCGATTCGCACCGCATGCGCGCCCGTATCGCCATCGTCGCACCGAACGGACACGGAAACGTTGCCCCGGGTCACGTGTTCCTGCACATAGGCACGCACGCGGCCCTCGAGCGACCCCAGAGACCTGGGCAACCTTACCGCTATGTCGCAGTATCGGCCGTTAACTGAACGCAGTTCGACGACGGTGCGGACGCCGGCAAGGTCCGATTCTCCGGCGCCGTAGCCGGTCATGCTGCATATCATTCGAAGCCCCTGGATCCCCGTTTCAGCCCATTTTCAAGAACCATGAAAGTACACGCTAAACAACGATTTGTCAATAAGATATTGGCGGACGCCCGGAGGTGGTTTCTCTACTTTTCGGTGCGCCGAATCGAAGATTCACGACGCTTGACGCACCGGTCCGGTTATATTATGAAAAAGGGGGAACCAGGATAACTCCGCGTCGAAGAACGCCTTTGCACACGTAACAACCGCACCGGACACCGGACAGGGGATTGAACGTCATGGACGCCCTGGCGTTGCAGGCCGTGATAGATGAATGCAGGGACCTGGAAGGTGCGCGTATTGTGGCCATTGACCAATACGCGCCCATGGAAATAGGCTTCGTGTTGAAGAACGGGTCAGGCAGACGGTTGCTGTCTCTCTCGGTCCAACCGGGTTTCACCCGGGTACATTTGTCGGATCCCGCGAAAAAGAGCGCGGCTTCGTCCGCTCTGCTCACCGTACTGCGTGATCACCTCATCCCCGGTAAGCTGGAGAAGATCGGGGCGGCGCCCTTCGAACGGGTGGTGGACCTACGCTGCCTGGGCCGGTCTTCGGCCGGTCCCCGCCGCTACCGCCTGATCGCCGAACTCATCGGAAACCGGGGCATCCTGGTGTTCCTTACCGAACCGGACCGGGTTATCCTGGAGACCCTGAGGCGTATCCGGGGGACCGGCAGAGAACTGGTTCCGGGCGAGACCTACGCGTCTCCGCCGCCCATGAAGAAAACGCCGCTGAGCGAAGCCACGCGGGAACTGCTGGAAGGAACGGGCCGCCTGTCGACTCCGGAAGATCTGGCGCGGCATCTGGCCGGCACGTTTGCGGGGCTTTCCAGGGAAATGGCCCTGGAGGTCCTGGCCCATGGGGGCCTGGCGGAACCGTCGGACCTTGCCGATTCGGACGCGGACGCCCGCGTCGGCCGGATCTGGCGCAGCCTGCGGGATCTCGTCCGCCGTGTCCAGTCCAAGGACTGGACGCCCTGCCTCGGAAGATCGCCGGATGGCCGGGCCCGGTTACTCTCAGCGGTCCCGATCCACTCCCTGCCGGAGGAACAGGTCGAATGCCACGAATCCATCAGTGCCGCCGCGGTTCGGTTTTACGAAGAGCGGATGGCGGAAGATGCGAGGAAGCAGCTTGAGATGAAGGTCCAGCGCGCCTTGCGGGACGAAATACGGCGCCTGGAACGATTGACGGGAAACCTGGCGCGCGACCAGGAACACGTGGAGCGGGAGGAGGAATACCGCAGGTACGGCGACTTGATCACGTCTCACATGGGCCGGCTGAAAGCGGGCTTGACGGAAGCCATTGTCGAAGACTATTTCAGCGGGAGCCGGGAGGAAATCGCCATACCGCTGAAGCCCGCCCTGTCGCCATCTGAAAACGCCCGGTGGTACTTCCGGCAGGCGCGAAAGGCCAGAGACGGTCGGAAGGCGGTGGCCCAGCGGATCGCCCGGGCGCGAAAACGCCTGGAAGACGTTTCGGGCATCCGCGATATGCTGGAGCGCGGCACGGACGAGAAAACGCTGGAGCAGGCCCACAGAGCCTGTATCAAGCTGGACCTGGTCAAGGCGCCCCGCAAACCCGACACCGCAAAGCGATCGCGCAAGAAGGCCAGGGTGGACGTTCACCCTAGGAGGTACCTGACCTCCGGCGGACACCTGCTGCTCGTGGGCCGAAACAGCCGGGAAAACGAAGCGCTCACCAAAGCGGCGGCGCCGGACGACATCTGGCTCCACGCGCGGGACCTCGGCGGTTCCCACGTGATTCTGCGACGGGTGGACAAAACCCAGATGCCGAGCCGGAAGACCCTTTATGAGGCGGCGTGCCTCACCGCGTACTTCAGCAAGGGCCGGGGGTCCACCACGGTGCCAGTGGACTACACGGAACGCCGTTACGTCAGGAAGATGAAGAACGGCGCGCCCGGACAGGTCGTCTTCACCCGGGAAAAGACGCTCTTCGTCGAGCCCAAACTGGAACTCAGGCAGGCCGACTCTCCAGAAGCGCCCGACCGCGGATGACGCGGTCCTCTCAGCCCCGATCCGCAATCCTGCCTTCGGCGTAGGATCCCAGCAGCTTGAAGTTGGTCGTAATCTCCCGGAGATGGTTGAGCGCCCGGCTGCAGAGCAGGCTCTCCGCGTGCCCCTCGAAATCCAGGTAGAACAGGTATTCCCAGGGGGATCCGACCAGGGGCCGCGATTCGATCTTGTTGATGGAGATGTCCCGCAACGCAAAGACGCTCATGGCCTTGAACAGCATGCCGGGCTCGTGGGGAACCGAGAAGACGATAGATGTCTTCAAGCGCTCGCCTTCCGATGGTTCCGCTTCCCGCCCCAGGACCAGGAAACGGGTATAGTTCTGGGTGTTGTCCTCAATCCCGTTCTCCAGGATTTCCAGGCCGTAGCGCTCTGCCGCCCGGGTGCTCGCGATGACACCGACGTCCCGGGCCGCTCCCTCGCAGAGCATCTTGGCCGCGCCGCCGGTATCGTACACGGTTTCGGGTTTCAACGAAGGATGCTCCCGAAAAAACCGCACGCACTGCTCCAGCGCCTTGGTATGGGACTGCACCCGCCGGAGTTCCTCCCGCCGGACACCCGGTTTCGCCATCAGGTTGTGGACGATGCGAAGTACGATCTCGCCGACAATCTGCAGATCGTGCTCCTGCATCAGGTCGTAGTTGACGTGAATGCTGCCCGCCAGCGTGTTTTCGATGGGCAGCATCCCGTAGTCGCAGCGGCCCTGCTCCACGGCCCGGAAAACGTCGTCGAACCACCCGTGGGGCACGGGTTCCGCCCCGTCGCCGAAATACTCGAGCACCGCCATCTCGCTAAAGGCTCCCAGTTCACCCTGGAAGCCGGTCCTGTACTTCTTCAATCCGTTCTCCTTTCGCCGGACACCGAGGTCCGGCCGTCCTTCGCATCCGTCAACATCCTCACCAGTTCCGTTTCGTTTCCCTGTTCGATCTGCGCCGCCAGGTCGTCCAGCAACCGCCTGGCTTCCCCAACGGCGTTCAGCAAGGGTCCCCTGTTGGTCAGGCAGATGTCGGCCATCACGCGCACGTTGGACGCGGCCAGGCGGGTGGTGTCCCGGAATCCTGACGCGGTAAACTCCCCCGTCCGGCTTTCCCCACGCGCCATGTCTTCCGCGGCGAGGGCCAGCACGACGGACAACAGGTAGGGAAGATGGCTGGTGATGGAGACGATCCGGTCGTGGCGTTCGGCGGAAATGACGACGGGGCGGGCTCCGATCCGGCGAACCAGGCCCGTGAGCAGATCGACGGCCCCTTCGTCCACCGCAGGCGGCGGAACCAGGGCGAAAGTCGCCCCCCGCAACAACCCCTCATCGGCGTGTTCGATGCCGGAGTGCTCGGTACCCGCCATGGGATGGCCGCCGACGTACCGCCTGATGCCGGCCAGACCCGCGACGGTGGAGACGATGGCTTCCTTCGTGCTGCCCAGGTCGAAGAGGATCGTCTCGCGGCCGAGTATCGGTGCCAGGACGGGCAGCATCTCCAAGATGGATCGCACGGGCGTGGCGAGGACGACCATATCGGCCCCGGCCACGCCCTCGGCCGGTTCGAGGTACCCCACGTCAATAGCGCCGCGGGCCCGGGCCCGGTCCAGCGTGGCCCGATCGAGGTCGACGCCCGCGACGTGGTCCGCCGCTCCCGCCTTCCGGACCGCCATGCCGAAAGATCCGCCCAGCAGGCCCACGCCGATGATGGTGATTCGCATAACCCAACTCAGCCGATGGTACGGTTCACTGCCGCCGCGACCGCCTGCAGTTCCGGAATCAGGGAGGTCAGCGCTTCCGGCGTCAGGGACTGGTCCCCGTCGGATAGCGCGCGCTCCGGGGTCGGATGCATTTCGATCATGAGCCCGTCGGCGCCGACCGCCACGGCCGCCCGGGACGCCGGTCCCACGAAATCCGCGTTGCCGGTCCCGTGGCTCGGGTCGATGAACACGGGCAGATGGGTGTATTTCTGCAACACGGGCACGGCCGAGATGTCGAGCGTATTCCGCGTCCACGTTTCAAACGTCCGTATGCCCCGTTCGCACAGGACGACGTTGTGGTTCCCCGCCGCCAGGATGTACTCGGCCGCCAGCAGCATCTCCTCGAGCGTGGCGGACATGCCCCGCTTGAGCATGACGGGCCTGGAACTCTGTCCCACCGCATTCAGCAGCGGGTAGTTCTGCATGTTCCTGGCGCCGATCTGCAGCATGTCCACGTACTCCGACACCATGGGTTCCGTCTCCGGTTCCATCACCTCCGAGATGGTCGGCAGACCCGTTTCCTCGCTGACCCGGGCCATGATCTCGAGACCTTCCTTCCCGAGGCCCTGAAAACTGTACGGGGAAGTCCTCGGCTTGAACGCTCCGCCCCGTATGATGTGGGCCCCCGCCGCCCGCGCGTGCTGCGCCGCGGTCAGAAACTGGTCGTAGGATTCCACGGAACAAGGACCGGCGATGATGGTGATGCCGTCGCCGCCGACGGTAACATTGCCCACCTGAAACCTGGTCTTGTGCGGCTGTACCTCCCGGCTCACCAGCTTGTAGGGCCGCTGGATACGCTGGACCCGGTCCACTCCGTCCAGAATTTCAAACTGTTCCGGTGAAAGACTCAGGGTATTGCCGATGACGCAGATAATGGACATTTCGTCGCCCTGTATATCCCGTGGTTTACAGCCGAAGGTCCGGATGGTTTCCCGGACATGTTCCTTCTGTTCTTCCGTAGCCCCGAGTTTCATTACAACCACCATTTCAACCTCCCTCGACAATGTCCGGCCGGAGCACGACGGCGCCGTCCAGGTACACATGCCGTATTTCACCCTGCGGTTTTTCCGTGTTTACATGAACCAGCACCCGTATGCACCCGGGAAGACTTCCGGGAACCTCCATCTCCTGCGTGCAGAACAGGGGAATCGCGGACCAACCCATCTGGCGCACGCCGTAAGCGGGGGTCTGCGCGTCGAGATCCTTCGTCGATGAAAAAAACACGCTGATGATCTGTTCCAATTCGATGCGGTTTCGTTCGACGATCGTTGTAAGCAACCGGCGCGATGCCTCGCAAATAGCTTCGGAGGTGTTCGATTCAGCGGTTATCGCGCCACGAATGCCTCGTACCATAGTTTCTCCCGGGATGGAACATGCTGAACATTACCCGACGAAAGCATGAAACGGTGGATGAAATACGTGGGAGTCGCGAAGACCGGGACGGTCTCCTGGACTCCCACACGCATCTCCCGGTTTGACTGAAATCTCTGTCATCGTCATTTCCTGTGATCTCGGGCGACAGATGTAATTCGTACCCGCCGCGGTTACTCCGGTGCGGTCACCGGGGTCTTGCCGTCTATGCCGGCTCTCAGTGAAGCCACGTATTCGCCCACGAGCCGGAGCAAGTCCGGTCCGCCGGCGTGTTCTTCCATCACGTTGATGATGGCGCTGCCCACGATGACCCCGTCGGCCAGCCGGGAGGCCTCATCGGCCTGTTCCGGCGACGATATGCCGAACCCCAGTCCAAGGGGCCGGTCCGTGCGGGACCGCACCTGCGCCATGAACTCGTTCACCCCGTCCGCAAGTTTTCCCCGGGCGCCCGTGACGCCGGTCAGGGAGACGCAGTAGACGAATCCCGTGGTATGCCGGTTCACCAGTTCGATCCGTGTCGCCGTGCTCGTGGGCGCCACCAGGAAGACGACGGTGAGTCCGTGCCGCCGGCAGGCGTCGGACAGTTCGGCGCCTTCTTCCGGCGGCAGGTCGGGCACGATCAGACCGTCCACGCCCGCGCGGGCCGCATCCCGGCAGAGGGCCTCGATCCCGTACGCGAGCACCGGGTTGTAATAGGTCATCAGGACGATCGGTATGGCGGACCGCTCCCGAATGGATCCGACCGTATCGACGATGTCCCGAAGGGTCGTGCCGTGGTCCAGGGCTCTTAGCGCGGCCCGCTGAATCGTGGGACCGTCCGCGATAGGATCCGAGAAGGGAACGCCCAGTTCGACCAGGTCGGCGCCCCGGCGGTCCATTTCCACGACCAGCGCGGCGGTCGTTTCCAGGTCGGGGTCCCCCGCCATGACGTACGGAATCAGTGCCTTGCGATCCGCGGACTTGAGCGACGCGAAGGTCTCCTCAATGCGGTTCATTCAACGCTCCATGCTCTCAGGGTCCATGAATCCGCAGACTTGCTGGACGTCCTTGTCCCCGCGGCCCGACAGCCCGGCGACAATGACCTGCTCCCGGCCCATCTCCGGGGCGATCCGGGCGATATGGCCGATGGCGTGGGCGCTTTCCAGGGCGGGTATGATGCCTTCGACCCTGGACAGCAGCTCGAAGGCCTCCAGCGCCTCGTCGTCGGTGACGCTGACGTATTCCGCCCGGCCGGCGTCTTTCAGGTAGCTGTGCTCGGGTCCCACCCCGGGGTAGTCCAGTCCCGCGGAAATGGAGTGAGCGACCTGGATCTGGCCATTCGCGTCCTGTCCCGTGTAGCTCATGGCGCCGTGCAATACACCCGGCGATCCCACGCCGAGCGTCGCGGCGTGCATGCCCGTATCGAGCCCGTGCCCCGCGCCTTCCACGCCGACCAGTCGGACGTCGTCGTCGAGAAAGGGATGAAAGAGTCCTATGGCGTTGCTGCCGCCCCCCACACAGGCGACGAGCACGTCCGGCAGCCGGCCTTCTTTTTCGAGGATCTGCTCGCGGGCTTCGCGGCCGATGACCGACTGGAAATCACGTACCATCATGGGGAAGGGATGAGGCCCCGCCACCGACCCGATGATGTAGTGGGTATGACGTACATTCGTCGCCCAGTCGCGCAGGGCCTCGTTCAGCGCGTCCTTGAGCGTGCGGCTTCCCGCGTCGACGCCGATGACCCGGCTCCCCATGAGGCGCATGCGGAATACGTTCAGCGCCTGGCGTTCCATGTCCTCGGTCCCCATGTAGACGTCGCATTCCAACCCGAAACGGGCGGCCACGGTCGCCGTGGCCACGCCGTGCTGCCCGGCCCCGGTCTCGGCGATGATCCGGGGTTTCTTCATGCGCCGGGTCAACAGGATCTGGCCGATGGTGTTGTTGATCTTGTGGGCGCCCGTGTGGTTCAGATCTTCCCGCTTGAGATAAACCCGCGCGCCGCCGAGGGTCTCCGTCAGCCGTTCCGCGTAGTACAGCGGGGAAGGCCGGCCCACGTAATCTCCCAGGTAGTAGCGGAATTCAGCCTCGAATTCCGGGTCTCCCTTCGCGGTTTCATACACCTCGAGGAGTTCGTCGAGGGCCGTCATCAGCGTTTCCGGGACGTAGCGGCCGCCGAAGATTCCGAAATGCCCTCTTTCGTCGGGCAGTACGGTTGCTGTCACGCTTTGCTCCCATTCGCGACGTGATTCACCAGGGCTTCCAGGCCCAGCCGATAGCTGTCGCTGCCGTGTCCGCAAATCTGACCGATCGCCACCGGTTCGATATAGGAATGGTGCCGGAAACTTTCCCGGGCGTGGATATCGGACATATGGACCTCCACGACGGGCAGGCCCACGGCGACGATCGCATCGCGCAGGGCGATGCTCGTGTGCGTGTACGCGCCGGGGTTGATCAGGATCCCGTCCGCCCACCCGAGGGCCTGCTGAATCTCGTCCACCAGCACGCCTTCGTGATTGGACTGAAGAATGCGCAACTCGACTCCCCGTCCCGCCGCGGCCGACCGGAGGGACCGGTTGATGTCATCCAGCGTATCGGTACCGTAGACCTCCGGCTCCCGGACGCCCAGCATGTTCAGATTCGGACCGTGCAGCACGAGTATTTTCATGATTCCGGATCGATTTCGCGTGAAAACGCCTTGGTTCAGGTTCCCGAGGTCAGGACAGACCGGATGTATTCTTCGGGTACATCGTCGCGGATGGCCACCTCCCCTATCCGGTTCGGCAGGATGAAACGCAGGCGGCCCCCGACCGACTTCTTGTCGAACTTCATGGTTTCGATGGTCCCGGAGACGTCCAGTCCGTCGCAACGGATGGGCAGCCCCACTCGCCTGACAAGGTCGGCGAGGCGTCGGACGCTCCTGCCGTCCAGCATGTCCATGCGTTCCGCCACGCGGGCCGCGTAGACCATGCCGATCGCAATGGCCTCCCCGTGCAGCATGCCGGTCTGCGTCTCGATGGCATGGCCCATGGTATGGCCGAAGTTGAGTATGGCCCGCCGCCCCAGTTCGCGCTCGTCAGCGGCGACTACTTCCGCCTTGATCTCGCAGGAACGGGCCACCAGGTGCGCCAGGGCGCCGTGGTCCCGCCCGAGTATCTCGTCAAGGCGACCCTCAATATAGACGAAAAGACCGGCGTCTGCAATGACCCCATACTTGATCACTTCCGCCATGCCCGCGCGCAGTTCCCGGTCCGGCAGGCTGTCGAGCGTATCCAGGCTGGCCAGTACGAGCAGGGGCTGGTAGAACGCGCCGATCAGGTTCTTCCCGCGCCGGTGGTCCACGGCGACCTTGCCGCCCACGCTGGCGTCCACCTGGGCCAGGAGGGAAGTAGGCGCCTGTATGAACGGTATGCCGCGCAGGAAGGTGGCCGCGGCGAAGCCGGTCAGGTCCCCGATCACCCCGCCGCCCAGCGCGACGACGGGGGAACGGCGGTCCATGCGGTGGGACAGCATCGCGTCGTAGAGCTTCTCGGCCCACTGCAGCGATTTCTGCGCCTCGCCTTCCGGCACCTCGACCAGGTCCGGTTCGAAGCCGGCCGACCGCAGGGAGTCCGTCGTCCGTTCTCCATAGCGTTCCGAGATACCCGGATGGGTTACGACCAGCGCGCGATCGGTCAGGTCGAACGATCTCATCAGGGAGCCCAGGCGGTCGAGACACTCGGGCCCGATCACGATATCGTAGCTGTCGGTCTCCAGGTCCACCCGGATCACGCGCTCGCTGTTTCCGGTCCATGCCATGACCATCTCCACGGTCTCGTCTAGCGTATGACGTGACGTATCTACTTCGTGGTCAGCCCGGGCGTAGGCCGGCGCGCGCTCCCGTTGAAGCGACCGGATCCGCTCCAGCGGATCGTCACCGGCCAGAAGGGGCCGCACCCCGGCGTCGCCTTTCGTGCGTGCCAGGATCGTCGACGCCCGCGCGCTCAGGTGAATGACCGAGCCGAGGGATTTGAGCATATCGAAGTTGTCCGGATCGAGTACTGCTCCCCCGCCCGTGGCGATCACCCGGCGCTCCCCATCGGCGAGGCCGTGAATGACCTCTTTCTCGATCGCCCGGAAGCCGGTCTCGCCCCGCGTCTTGAAGAGCGTCGGAATACTCGTCGCGGTCTTCTCCTCGATCAGGGTGTCGGTATCCACGAAGGGCACGCCGAGTACGCCTGCCAGCCGTCGGCCCACCGCCGTCTTCCCGGTGCCCATGAAGCCGATCAGGACGATACCGCCCGCTTTCTTCCGTTCTGTTTTCCCCACGTCTAACCTGCCTGTCATGCGCACCTCAGTCCGTGTAGTCCGACGGTCGCGCGCGCTTTCGGTAGAGATCTGGATGATCCACTAGTAACGGGCCAACTGGTCCTTGTAGCCCAGGTAGTTCCGCTTCATCTCCTCCAGACTGTCACCGCCGAATTTCTCCTGCATGGCGTCGGCGATGACGAAGGCCACCACCGCTTCGCCGATCACGCCGGCCGCGGGTACGGTGCAGACGTCCGAACGCTCCTTGGCGGAATCGAAGGCTTCCTTGGTCTCGATATCCACCGACATGATGGTGCGCATCAGGGTCGCGATGGGCTTGAGGGCGCCGCGGACGACGATTTCCTCGCCTTCGGTCATGCCGCCCTCGATGCCGCCGGCCCGGTTCGTCTTTCGGCAGAATCGGTCGCCGCCGTAGAAGATCTCGTCATGGACCTCGGAACCGAGGACCCGGGTCACCCCGAAGCCCAATCCGATCTCTACGCCCTTCACGGCCTGGATGCTCATGACCGCCTGGGCCAGTCGTCCGTCGAGCTTGCGGTCCCACTGCACGTGGCTGCCCAGACCGGGGGGCACACTCAACACCTTGACCTCGAAGACGCCGCCGATCGTGTCCTTGAGGGACTTCGCCCGGTCGATTTCTCCGATCATCTTCTGCGCGGCGTCCGCATCGGCGCAGCGCACGGGCGACGCCTCGGCCCTATCCCGGATTTCTTCGTTGGAAAGTCCGCTCACGTCCGCGTCCACCTGTCCGATACGGACGACGTGGCTGAGCACATGGATACCGAACTCCGACAGCAACGACCGGGCGATCGCGCCGACCGCCACCCGCATGGTCGTCTCCCGGGCGCTGGCCCGCTCCAGGATGTCCCGCAGGTCGCGGCGGTCGTATTTCAGTCCGCCCGCCAGGTCGGCATGTCCCGGCCGGGGCCGTGTCACCTGGCGCCTTACCGGTCCATCGGCCTCCTCGATCGACATCACGTCCGTCCAGTTCTTCCAGTCCTGGTTCTGCACTACCAGGGAAACCGGGCCGCCCATGGTCTTTCCGTGGCGCACGCCGCCCCGGATTTCGATCGTATCGGTCTCGATCTGCATTCTGCGGCCCCGCCCATATCCGCCCTGGCGCCGTTTCAGGTCGCGGTTGATCTCGTCCGCCGCGACCGGAACCCCCGCGGGCAGTCCTTCGAGGATCGCGGATATTGCCGGTCCGTGAGATTCTCCTGCGGTCAGGTATCGTAACATGCCGTCTCCAGATTTCGGGGTTCCCGGTCCGATCAGCGCCGGACCGTCACGCTTTTCAACGCCGCCGGCCGGTGTATCCGGGTGGGCGGCCTCTGGGCCTCCGCTCTATCGTTATACCGGTTGCCCCGTATGACCGGTTTCTTCCCGGCCTGCCCGGCACAGCAACTGATCTTCCAGGGCGCTTCTCATCACCTCGACCGGCGCCGGCCGGCCAGTCCAGATTTCAAAGGACGCCGCACCCTGAAACAGCAGCATATCGATACCGTTCGACGCCCCCGCGCCCCGGGACCGGGCGCACCGGATCAACGCGGTTTCCTCCTGGTCGTAACGCGTGTCGTAGACGAACTGGTCCGCTTTGAACCAGTCCCCATCCAGGGTCAGGTCCGTGGGGATCGCGTTGATGACCAGGTCGGCGTTCCCGAGCGCCGGACCCAGTTCGTGCGACGACAGGGAGACCACCGAAGCGTCTCCCAGTTGTGCGGTGTCACGGGCCCGTGACGCGTTGCGCGCGGCTATGGCAATCGAACCGGCGCCCGCCTGCTTCGCCAGATCGCAGGCCGCGCGGGCCGCACCGCCCGCGCCCAGGATCAGCACCTTCGAATCCCTGATGTCGATCCCCTTGTCCTCAAGCGCCCGCAGCATTCCGGCGCCGTCCGTCGAAGCGCCGGCGAGCCGGCCCGAACGATTGACGATGGTATTGACCGAACCGATCCTCCGGGCCTCGTCGGACACCTCGTCCAGGAAGGGCAGCACGTCGGTCTTGAGCGGCTTGGTCACGTTGACGCCCGCCAGCCCGAGTCCCCGGATCCCGTCCACCGCCTGCCGAACGGCGGTCGCCGCGATTTCGAAGGTTACATACACGTAGTCCAGTCCGCAATGCCGAAAGGCGGCGTTGTGCATGGCCGGCGAAAGGGTGTACCCGATGCCCCTGCCGCATACGCCTACCACGCGGGTCGAACCGGAAATAGCAAGCCCGGGGGGGCTGGCTTCGTTTCGCGTGATCATGTCGCGCCCCTCGCGGCCTCCACAAAGGCCCGGATCTTTCCGTGGTCCTTGAGGCCCGGTTCCCGTTCCACGCCGCTTCCCGTGTCCACGGCGTAGGGCCGCACGCTCCGCACGGCATCCGCCACGTTCCGCGGATTCAGTCCGCCGCTCAGTATGATGCGGTGGGGACTGCCTTCCACGAGGCGCCAGTCGAATGGAACGCCCGTACCGCCGTACCGGTCTTCGGCGAAAGTATCGAGCAACACCGCGCCGACGGCATAGGCCGCGGCATCGGACTTCCAGGATTCGTCCCTGACGCGAAGGGCCTTGATGACGGGACGGTCCAGTTTGCTGCAAAAGCCCGGCGATTCGTCGCCATGAAGCTGTGCGACCTGGACGCCCGTGTACCCGCAGACTTCGTCAACCTCGTCGACCGTCGCGTTCACGAGTACGCCTACCGGGACGACGAAAGGCGGCAGGCCGTCCACGATTGCCGCGGCCCGCTCCGGCTCCACGTATCGGGGGCTGCCTGCGTAGAAAATGAATCCCAGGGCGTCCGCGCCCGCATCGACCGCTGTGGCGGCGTCCGCTTCGTTCGTGATGCCGCAAATCTTGATCTTGACCGTGTTCATAGTTCTATCCGCAGAGAGATCACTCAGGCCCCGCGTCCTGTTCGCGCAGGCACCCGGCCCAGCAGGGCGTCCAGTTGGTGACCAATCCCGTCCGCCGCCATCAGGGACTCGCCCACGAGTACGGCGTCGAATCCCGCCTGCTGCAGGAGCAGGACGTCCTCCCGTGTGTAGATCCCGCTCTCGCCGACGGTGACGATCCCATCGGGAATGCGCGGTCTCAGGCCCAGTGAAGTATCCAGCGAAACCGTGAAATCCTTCAGGTCCCGGTTGTTGACGCCGATGATGCGGCTTCCGGCTTCCAGGGCCCGGTCCAGCTCCCGCTCGTCGTGTACTTCCACCAGGCAGTGCAGGCCGTATGCCGCCGCGGTCTGCTGCAGGGCTTTCAGGCGGGCGTCGTCCAGGACCGCAACGATCAGCAGCAGGGCGTCCGCGCCCATGGACGCGGTTTCGTGGACCTGGTATTCGTCCACAATGAATTCCTTGCGCAACACCGGCACCGGCACGCTCCGGCGAAGCGCCACCAGGTCCTCGTCGCACCCCTGGAAGAACCGCGTGTCCGTCAACACCGAAATGGCCGAGGCTCCGTGAGCCGCGTATACCGGCCCGATCTCATCGGGGATCGCATCGGGACGTATCGCGCCTTTAGACGGCGAAGCCTTTTTGAATTCGGCGATGACTCCGATACCGTCCCCCTGCTTCAACGCCTGGTCGAAGGGCCGAAGGTCCACGCGGCGCCCGGGCTCGACAAGGGGCAACGGATTGCGGCTCTTGCGGTCCTCGACCTCACGTATCTTGTGCGCTACGATCTGGTTCAGAATATCCATGGCTGCCACGCTTACCTGTCGCACTCCTCACTCCAGTCGAGTTCCGGTTGCCTATTCGTTGGTCATCCTGATCAACGCGTCGAGCTTTTCCAGGGCCGCGCCGGAGTCGATCGCCCGGGCCGCCCTGGCGATACCTTCGTCGAAATCCTCCGCCCGGCCGCCGGCAACGATCGCCGCGGCGGCATTGAGCAGGACGATGTCCCTGCGGGGACCCTCTTCTCCGGCCAGGACGGTCCGGATGATCGCCGCGTTCTCATCTACCTCGCCGCCTTTCAAATCCTCGATGGAAGCCCGTGGCAGGCCGAAGTCTTCCGGCGCGACATCGTAGGTCCTGACCGTGCCGTCCCGGACTTCCGCCACGTGGGTGGACGCCGTGATCGTGATTTCGTCCAGTCCGTCCGCGCTGTGCACCACGAAGGCGCGCTCCGCCCCCAGGTTGTTCAGTACGTGCGCCGCGGTCTGGACGACGCTTCCGTCGTACACGCCCATGACCTGCGCCGTCGTACCGGCCGGATTGGTCAGCGGTCCCAGGAGGTTGAGCACCGTCCGCACGCCGAGTTCCCTGCGCGGCCCGCTGGCGAAACGCATGGCCGAATGGAGGGCGGGGGCGAACATGAAACCGATGCCTATTTCATCGATGCAAGCCGACACTTGTTCGGGCGGTATCTCGATATTCACGCCAAGGGCCGTCAGAACGTCGGCGCTGCCCGCCTTGCTGGATGCCGCGCGGCCGCCGTGCTTGGCGATGAAGGCGCCACCGGCCGCGGCCACGAAGGCCGCCGCCGTCGATATGTTGAAGGTATGCTTCCCGTCGCCTCCCGTACCGCAGGTGTCCACGATGGGGTAGGCGCGGCAGTCGATCCGCGTGGCCCTGGCGCGCATGACCCGGGCGAAGCCGGTGACTTCCTCGATCGTCTCGCCCTTCAGACGAAAGGCGACCAGCAAGGCGCCGATCTGCGCCGGCGTCGCGTCGCCGGACATGATGCCTTCCATGACCTCCATCGCTTCCGCCTCGGTCAGCGAAACGCCCTCGATGGCTTTAGCTATCGCTTGTTGAACCATGAATTCCTTAACCCCGTCGGGTGACATCAGGCCGGTTCACGGGTTGCCCTCCCGGCCGGCGTCTACCTTATCAGCCACGGGAACCAGTTTCCTGAAGAGGTTGCCGATGAGACGAAGGCCGATTCTGTCTTTGAGCGTCATAATGGACTCGGGATGAAACTGGACCGCCGCCACCGGCAGCGTGCGGTGCTCGACGGCCATGACGATCCCGTCGTCCGATTCTGCCGTGACCGAAAGATCCAGCGGCAGTCGTTCCCGCTCGGCGTACAGCGAATGATACCGGCCCACGGTGAATGAAGGGGGAAACCCTTCGAATAGTGCCCCGGCCCGCCCGCCCCTAACGATCACGCGTGATTCTTTCCCGTGCACGGGATAGGGCAGTTCTCCCAGCGTTCCGCCGAAATACTCTACGATGCCCTGGAGCCCGAGGCAGACGCCGAATACCGGCAGCGACCGTTCCAGCGCGGCGTCGATGGCCAGCGCCACGTCGAAATCCGACGGTTGGCCGGGGCCGGGCGACAGAAACACCAGGTCCGGATCGTAGGCATCCATGAGGTCCGTCAGGCGGGACCGCGAGAACCCGGTTCTGACCGTCAATACGTCGGCGCCGGTCTGACGAAGATAGTTGGCCAGGGTATGCACGAATGAATCTTCGTAGTCCACCAGAAACACCCGTTTCCCCACACCCGAGTCTTCCGCGGAACCGGGATGCTGTGTCCCCCCTCCTGATCCGCGGGGACGCCTGATCGCATCGATGAACGCCATGGCCTTGAGTTCGGTCTCGCGCTCCTCGTCCTCGGGACTGGAGTCCATCAGCAGCGTGCTTCCGGCTCTTACCTCGGCAATACCGTCCTTAATGCGAATGGTCCGAAGCGTCAGGCCCGTGTTCATGTTCCCGTCGAACCCCAGGAAGCCTATCGCCCCGCCGTACCACGCGCGGCAGGACCTTTCGTGATTTTCGATGAACCGCATGGCCCAGATTTTCGGCGCGCCCGTAACGGTGACCGCCCAGGCGTGGGAGAGGAAGGCGTCCAGGGCATCATACTCCGGCCGCAGAATGCCTTCCACGTGATCGACCGTGTGTATCACCCTCGAGTACATCTCGATCTGCCGACGGCCGATGACGCGGACGCTTCCGGGCACGCATACCCGCGACTTGTCGTTCCGGTCCACGTCCGTACACATGGTCAGTTCCGAGTCCTCTTTCTCCGAACTCAGCAGCTTGAGGATCTGGTCGGCGTCGCTCAGCGCGTCGTTCCCCCGGCTTACCGTGCCTGCAATAGGACAGGTCTCGATGCGGATGCCCTCACCCCGGACGAACATCTCGGGTGAAGCGCCGACCAGGTATTCCCGCTGTCCCAGGTTTACGAGCGTGGCGTACGGCGCGGGGTTCCGCTCCCTGAGGCGCCGGAAGATCTCGGAAGGCGGGTCGGGGCATGATTCGTAAAAGGTCTGGCTGGGCACGACCTCGAACAAATCGCCTCTCCTGAAGTATTCGTGCGCCTTGCGGACGACATCCCCATACGCGCCCTTCTCGAATTCCCTGCCCGTCGCGGCGCGACCTCCCCGATAGGGTTGAACGGCGCCCTCCCGGGGCAGGTCCTGCGTGGATTCGCCGCCCGTTTCGAACTCGTAATCGTACCGGATGGCCACCTCGCGATTGTGATCGATGGTCACCAGCCGGTCGGGCAGGTACAGCACCAGGTCCCGCTGGTCCGCCGGCCGGCGCAGGCGGTAGTCCATCGGTTCGAATTGAAACGCAAGATCGTAACCGAAGGCGCCGTAAAGGCCGAGATGGTGCTCGTCCGGACAGGAGAACAGACCGATGATTCCGCGCAGGATCGAAAATATGGAGGGTTGTCTGCTGCGCTGTTCTTCCGGGAAATACGCGTCGGGCAGAAGCACTTCGCCGCTGATGCGGTCTTCCTGGCGGGAAAGGGTATCCGTTACCCGCAACCCTTCGATCTGCCCATGAATCGCAGGCAGCAACACCTTACCCCGCGCATTCAAGGCCAGGACATGAAACGAGTTCTTCCGGGATTCGATCCGGATCGGCGGATCGACGAACCCCATGTCCCACCGGGTATACCTTCCGGGATATTCATAACCCGACGCGAACAAGGCGCCCGGATGCGAATCGAGGCCGTCGACCACGGGCTCGATGGCTTCGTCCGGCGAGAGGTGCTGGGCGTAACGCTTGACCGAAACGCCGCCCTCGGTCTGGTATTCGATGGCTTCGAGATGGATATGGGTAACACGCATCGTCAGATCCCGTTCTCCGTGGTTCGGTTATGGTGCATCCCCAACCCTGTGCGGCCTTCGTTGATTCACCATATAAAACAAAAAAGGCCGCTACCTTGTAAGGGTAGAGGCCGGTCAAATCAACGAAGTGATGAATCTACTTCAATCAGGCGCCGCTTCGCATGACATGCCGCCTCGTCCCATAAAAAGGCCACCAGGTAAACAGATCGCTCTGCTTCCACCAATAGTTGAAACGGGATGACCGGGAGGAGTTAACGGCTGTCATTTCGATCCAATGTCTGATGTGGAACCCTTTCGACTACCGATTGTAGATTGCGGCAATATAGCGTGGTCCGCCAGTCAAGTCAAGGATTTTTGTCACCAAGAAAACAGTTGCGATTTCAGGGGTGAGCCTGTACCATGCAGGCGTTGTCGAGCAGTCCGAGCCGGCCTTTGGAATCGGGCTTCGCGAACCATTGTGGCAGTCCGAGCCGGCCTTTGGAATCGGGCTTCGCGAACCATTGTGGCAGTCCGAGCCGGCCTTTGGAATCGGGCTTCGCGAACCGCGGCACTCGACCGGGCCGACTCGCGGATTCGGGCTTCGCAAGCCGCGGCGGCCGGCCGGAAGCCGCGTAACGGGGTACGCCGTTTATGCCGGACAAGGAACCCGGACTGTTCAGAAAGTGGTTCTGGAATACCTATGATTACCTGGGAACGCTGATCGTGATCAACATCCTGTGGCTGTTGCTTGCCCTGCCGCTGGTTACCCTTCCTCTCGCCTTCGCCGGACTGTTCCGCGTCACCGGACGGATCGCCGCCTACGAAGAAACCGGCATACGGGATTTCTTCTCCCACACGCGGGAGGACCTCGGCCGGAACTTCAGCATCTGCGGACTGTACGCAGGCGTCCTGTTGCTCCTTGCGGCCAATGTGCTTTTCTACGTACGGCTCATAGACGCATGGCCCTGGGTGGGCGCGATCCTGGGCGGCGTGATGATGTGGCTGATCGTCTTCGTCTGCATGACGGCCGTTTACGTCCTCCCGCTCATGCAGCGGAGTAAAACCCCGGTAAGGCAGATCGTCCGGTCGGGCGTATTCCTGGTCGTAGACAACCCGCGGTACGCCTTCATGCTGTTGTTTTGCGGGTCCGTTGCCATGGCCTTCAGCCTGGCCAGCGGCGTCGGCCTGCTGTTCCTGGGCGTCGGGGCCGTCGGCGTGCTGTTCAGCACCGGACTGAGAGAGACGCTGAAACGATACGATAAAGCGGACGAGGACGTACTGGAAGAAGCGCGGGGATGGCGGGACCTGCTCCGTCCATGGGGGTATTCATGACGGGGAAGGAGGTCCGCGGCGACGGCGGGGACGCCGGCGCGCCATTCATCGTGATCGAAGGGATCGACGGCGCGGGCAAGACGACCCAGTTGAAGCAGCTTCACCAGTGGATGGAAACGCGTTACGGATGTCCCGTCCATACCACGGGGGAACCTACGAACCGCCCCATAGGCAGGCTGCTGAAAGAAGCCCTTCAACGCCGGGTGGAACTCGACGGCATCTGTCACGCGCTGCTGTTCGCCGCCGACCGGATCGACCACGTCAAGTCGGAAATCGAGTCCAACATTCAACGGGGAATCCCCGTGCTGTGCGACCGTTACTTTCTCTCGTCCTTCGCCTACCAGTGGCGGGAGATGCCCGGCGAACTGGACTGGATAGAGTCGATCAACGCCAGGGCGATACACCCCCACCTGACTCTGCTGATCGATGCGCCCGCCGAGGTCTGCATGGACCGCATACGCCGGGCGCGTTCGGATACCGAACTGTTCGAGGATCTGGTAACGCTCCGCGCCATCCGGGAGAATTACCTGGAACTGGCGCGCCGGAGAAAAGACGTGGACCGCATAGAGATCATCGACGGCGCGCATTCGCCCGGCGAGGTGCAGCAGGCCGTGCGCGCGCGGGTGGAAGAGGTCATGCAACCCTACAGCAGCGGATAAAGCCATGCTGACATACCTGTTCAGGTTCGTGATGAGATTTCTCATGGGGATCCTGATCCAGCAGGCCTTTCGTTTCCTGGCCGCCATGATCACCCGTCCCCCTCGTCCTCCCAGGCCGGCACCCGAACCGAGATCCGGGGCGCCGAAGAAACCGAGGACGACCATCGATCCGAAGAACATCGTGGAAGGACGGTTCGAGGACATCCCCGAGAAGTGATACCGGGAGCATAGGATGCTTAGAAACTTCACCTGGGTCATCCCCCGGCGCCTGGCCGGCATGGCCCTGCCCACGAGTGCGTATCGAACGCGTGCGGGTGGACTGACGGACCGGGCCCTGGAACGGGACCTGATGAGCCTGAAAGCACTGGGCGTGAGCACCGTGGTGTCCCTGACGCGCGAGCCGCTCCACGAGGAGACGCTGGACCACTGCGGTCTCCGTTGCCTGCACGTTCCCGTGGAGGACATGACGGCGCCTTCTCCGGAACAGATTCGCAGGGCTGTCCAATATATAGATGAACATATAGATCAGGGCGGCGTGGTCGTGCACTGCATGGCGGGCATAGGCCGGACCGGAACCGTGCTGGCCGGGTATCTCGTCTGGCGGGGGTCCACGCCGGAAGCCGCCATAGCGGAAATCAGAAACAATCGGCCCGGGTCGGTCGAGACCTTCGACCAGGAATCGTCGATCTTTCAATTCGCCGAGTCCATGGCCGAGTACGGCGCGTAAGACAAGACGCGCCAGGAAGGCATTAAGCCCATGTTCACGATCGCGGTAATCACCGACGAAGTGTCCCAGGACCTGGACAGGGTCATCGCGTTCGCCCGTGATTTCAACCTGGACGGGATCGAAATCCGATCGATCTGGGACAAGCCGCCCCAGGATCTCGACGACGACGAGATCGCCCGGATCAGGGACCGGACCGGTGAAGCCGGACTGGCGGTCGTCGGCGTGGCACCCCCCTTCTACAAGTGCGACATAGACGACGACGCCTCGTGCAGCGGACATCTCGATATCCTCCGCAGGAGCATACGGGTCGCCCGGGGATTGAACACGCCGCTGGTCCGCGTCTTCGCCTTCTGGAAACAGGATCCCCTCGATAAATTCTGGGACCGGATTGTCGACCGGTTCCTTGAACCTGTCCGTATCGCCGAAGGCGAGGGCGTCGTGCTGGGACTGGAAAACGAAATGTCCACCATGATCGGCACCGGCGCGGAAACCCGGCGTTTGATCGACGTCCTGGATACACCGGTCGTCAAACCCCTCTGGGATCCCTGCAACGAACTGTTCGACGACGACGGTCACGCGCCTTATCCCGACGGCTACGCTCACATCCGGTCGGACATGTATCACATGCACATCAAGGATGGGGCACGGGGCACGGACGGGGGGTATGTCAATGTTCCCATGTGCGAAGGCGAAATAGACTACCGCGGTCAGTTCGCCGACCTGGTCGAGCAGGGCTACGAGGGTTGCGTGTCACTCGAGACCCATTGGCGCGTCGGACCGGAGCAGATCGAACAGACCCTGCTTGAATTGCCTGGTGGAAAACAGTTTTCGGAGGCCGGTGAAGCGGCTTCCAGGATATGCATGCGGAACACGCTGGACCTCCTGGCCGAACTGGGCGTGGAGCGGTCCGCCTGACGCGCGTAGCGCACCGACCCGAGTCGCGGTTCAACCGGAAAGGAAAGAAAGGGCCTATTAGATGAAAGAGCACCCCTACAGGACACACACCTGCGGTGAATTGCGGCAGACCGACGAGGGAACGCGGGTGCGGGTCGCCGGCTGGGTTCACCGCAAACGGGACCACGGCGGCCTGCTCTTCATCGACCTGAGAGACCATTACGGGATCACGCAGGTCGTCATCACCCCGGAGAGCGGGTTTCACGAGGAGGCGGGGGACCTGCGTTCGGAGAGTGTCGCCACCTTTAGCGGCGAGGTGATTCTGAGGGCGGAGGATGCGATCAACCCCAACCTGCCCACCGGGCACATCGAAGTGAAGGCCGATTCCATGACGGTGCTCAGCGCCGCGGATCCCCTGCCCCTGTCCGTCGCGGACGAGCGGGAGTACCCGGAGGCCACCCGGCTGACCTACCGCATGCTCGATCTGCGCAGGCAGCGGCTGCACCACAACATCATCATGCGTTCGCGCATCATCGCGAGCATACGGCGCCGCATGACGGACCTGGGTTTCAACGAGTTCAACACGCCCATCCTCACAAGCAGTTCGCCCGAAGGCGCCCGCGACTACCTGGTCCCGAGCCGCGTGCATCCCGGCAAGTTCTACGCCCTGCCCCAGGCGCCGCAGCAGTTCAAGCAGCTCCTGATGATCTCGGGGTTCGACCGGTATTTCCAGATCGCCCCGTGCTTTCGGGATGAAGACGCCCGGGCCGACCGGTCGCCTGGCGAGTTCTACCAGCTGGACGTGGAGATGTCCTTCGTCGAGCAGGACGACGTCTTCGAAGCGCTGGAAGCCTTGTTTTACGGCCTGTTCACCGAGTTCAGCGACTGGGACGTAACCGCCCCGCCCTTTCCGCGCATCCCCTATCGCGACGCCATGCTCCGGTACGGGACCGACAAGCCCGATCTCCGGTTCGGCCTGGAGATCGAGGACGTCACCGAAGCCTTCAGGGAGTCGGAATTCAACGCCTTCCGCCAGATCGTGGAAAAGGGGGGTGTCGTTCGGGCCCTCGCCGTCCCGGGCGTGGCCGCGCGGCCTCGCAGCTTCTTCGACAACCTGGACCGGACCGTGAAGGAGGATTTCGGGGGACGGGGCGCAGCCTACATCTCCTTCGCCGAGGCCGGAGTCAAGGGTTCCATCGCCCGCGTGCTGGACGAACAGACCCTCGAACGGCTTAAAACCGTCATCGAACCCGAAACGGGAGCCTCGTGGTTCTTCGTGGCCGACACGGAGGAGCGGGCCAGCGACGTGGCGGGCCGGCTCAGGCTGCATTTCGCCGACCTGCTCGATCTGCGGGAACCGAACGCCTACCGTTTCTGCTGGATCGTCGATTTCCCCATGTACGAGTACGAAGCCGAATCGGGCAAGGTGATCTTCTCGCATAATCCCTTCTCCATGCCCCAGGGCGGACTGGAAGCCCTCGAACAGACGCCGCCGCTCGATGTCCTGGCCTACCAGTACGACATCGTCTGCAACGGTACGGAGCTGTCCAGCGGCGCCATCCGGAACCACCGGCCCGACATCATGTACCGGGCCTTCGAAATCGCCGGTTACTCCGCCGGCGAAGTCGACGCGGAGTTCGGCGGCATGATCAGCGCGCTGAAGTACGGCGCGCCGCCCCACGGCGGCATCGCTCCGGGCATCGACCGCATCGTAATGCTCCTCACCGACGAGACCAACCTCCGGGAAGTCATCGCCTTTCCCCTGAACCAGAACGCCCAGGATCTGCTCATGGGCGCGCCGGGAGAGGTCAGCGAAAAACAGCTCCGGGAACTCCACATCCGCCTGCGGCGGTAATGCGGGACCGCCTGATCCCCGTCTTCATTATTATTTTGCATACACCCTTGACAATGGCAGGGATGTTGATTATATTTACCTGTCTGTGTTCTTGAGCTGCTCAAGATGCGGATCCGTACTGATTATAATGGGCCACCATAGCTCCAATGGCAGAGCGGCTGATTTGTAATCAGTAGGTTCTCGGTTCGAATCCGAGTGGTGGCTTTCCGGCAGCCAGGGGAGGTTCCAGAGCGGTCAAATGGGACGGACTGTAAATCCGTTGGCTCAGCCTTCGCAGGTTCGAATCCTGCCCTCCCCATGTTACGCGAAGAGGGCCGGACCGGGCCGCCTGGACTGACCGGGCCGCCTGGACTGACCCGGCCGCCTGGACTGACCGGGGTGACTGAGCGGACGAGGGCCGGCAGGCTGACCAGGCTGACCAGGCTGACCAGCAGCATCAGAACGAAGACCGGCGGGAATAGCTCAGTTGGCTAGAGCATCAGCCTTCCAAGCTGAGGGTCGCGGGTTCGAGTCCCGTTTCCCGCTCTTTGAAGTCCCGCGTCCGGGGTTCGGAAAAACTGAAGATTTCGGCCGTTGAATGGTAAAAGTTTATCTGAACCTTGAACGAAGCGCCCTTGTAGCTCAGTTGGTAGAGCAACACCATGGTAAGGTGTAGGTCGCCGGTTCAAGTCCGGCCGAGGGCTTGGCTCTGATTTATTCTGACTTATATGGTGTCTTCGTTTCGTTAACCTAACTGGTTCAGGAGAAAGCCTCCATGTCGAAGGAAAGATTCGAGCGTACCAAGCCCCACGTGAACATCGGCACGATC